>JANYHY010000723.1 GCA_025362165.1 Myxococcales bacterium
GCCCGCGGCCGACGTCGCGCTGTCCCACGGACATGTCCCAAACTGTCCGGTGACACTTTGGTGATCGCGCAAGTGGCGTGAAATGGCCTCCGCCGCGTGGCACGAGCTTTTCATAGCAGGGTCTCATGCCTCGTACTTTTCGATGGTGGGTCGCCCTCTGCTTGCTCGCGTTCACGCTCGCGCCAACCCGGGCGAGCTTCGCTGCGCCTTGGGGAAATGGAGAGCCGAGGGGAGGGCTATGGCTGGCGGTCACGGGCTTCCTCTCTCTCGGCCAGGTGAGCAACACGGGCTTCATCATCACAGGAGCCTTTCCGTTGGACAGAGTCGCGACTCGAACGTCGCTCGCTGATCCTCCGGTGACACTGCCTACGGCTCCGCCACCCGAGCGTCCGCCCAAGCCGATGCTCACGCCAACGCTCGCGAGAGACGCGGTCAAAGCGGCCTGGCGCAACGCGCACGTCGCAGAAGACGGTCGCTTCACGGGGCTCGCCGCACGCGCCCGCGCGAGCGCACTCCTACCCGAGGTGCGCTTCCGCGTGATGCGCATGATGCGAGACGGGCCAGGCGCGACGGACACGACGACCAGCACTCCGTACAGCCTCTATTACGCCGATCGCACGGTGGTTGAAGGGCGAGTCCTGTTCCGTTTGGACCGGCTCGTTTTCGCCGACGAAGAGGTAGCCATCGAGCGACTGCGCGCGGACGCGGTGATTGAGCGCGAGCGTATCGCGCACCGCGTCCTTGAGGAGCTCGGGAAATGGCAGCGCGCCCAGCTCGACCTTACGCTCAGTCCAGCAGACTCAGCAGAGCGCGTGGAGGCCGCGCTACGCCAGATCGAAGCAGAGAGCGCACTCGACGTGCTGACGGGAGGTTGGTTCTCGCACTTCGTAGCGGGCACTCCAGAACCGCCATGACCGGCTTCAGGTTTTGTCCGAGCGACCCACAGGGTCGGCTGGGAACTGCTATGTTGCGGTCGTGGCTTCGTCCACCACTCTCTCTCCGGGCCTCGTCTTCGCGGGCGACTTCCGCGTTGTGTCGCCGCTGAGCCAAGGCGGCATGGGCGCCGTCTACATCGTCGAGCAGCTGTCCACTGGCAAGCGGCGGGCGCTCAAGGTGATGCTCCCAGAGTTGGTGCAGGATGCACGCTTGCGCGAGCGCTTCGAGCAAGAGGCGCGCGTAGGCGGCCGCATCTCGAGCGAGCACGTCGTCGAGGTCGTGGCCGCAGGAGTGGACAACGCCTCTGGGATCCCATGGCTGGCGATGGAGCTGCTCGACGGCGAGAACCTTGGCAAATGGCGCGAGCAACACGCCGTGGCGTCGATCACGGACATCCACGCCATTCTCGGCGAGTTGACCCACGCGGTGGGCGCGGCGCACGCGGTCGGCATCGTCCACCGTGATCTCAAACCAGAGAACGTGTTCGTCGCGCAAAGCAAACGCCTCGGCTCGCCCTTCATGGTCAAGGTGTTGGACTTCGGTATCGCCAAGCTCGTGGATGAGGCCCGCTCCACCAAGACCGCAGCGGTAGGCACGCCACTCTGGATGTCGCCCGAGCAGACCGAGGCGTCGAGTGACGTGCTCCCCGCGAGCGATGTGTGGGCCATCGGGCTCATCGCTTTCTGGCTGTTTACGGGCAAGACGTACTGGAGAGGCGGAAACATGGAGTCCGTTTCACTCTCCGTGCTGATGCGCGAGATCGTCCTCGACCCGCTGGACACGGCGACGCAGCGCGCACAGGAGATGGGAGTCGCTTCGGTGATCCCACAAGGCTTCGACGCCTGGTTCTCTCGCGCAGTTGCCCGTGACCCGCGCGCACGGTTCCCTGACGCAAGGACCGCCTTCGCGGCGCTCGAGCCGATCCTCACGGCCGCCACCACCGGCGCGACTATGGTGTCAGCTCCCGCGCAGCCACTCGCTCCGCAATACTCTCAGCCCGCGATGATGACTCCGCCACACGGCGGCTTCGCCGCGACACCCTACGGACCGGCGGGGTATCCGCAGCCACAGAAGAAGGGTCTCGGCTGTTGGATATGGGGCATCATCATCAGCGGCTTGACCACGTTGGTGGGTGTCGGGGCGTGCGTCGGCGGGCTTGGCTACTGGGTGGCGACAAGCCAAAGCGCCTGCATCGACGACACCATCACCCTCGAGGATCGGCAGTCCGCGTGCGACGTGGCTTGCACGAAGGACGACGAGAACACAGCGGAGTACTGCGTCGCTTACGGAGACGTGCTCAACGCTCAAGGAAACAAGAGCGGCGCGCTCGATCGATACGATGACGCGTGTCGATTGCACCGCACAGAAGGCTGCGCCAAGGCAACTGCGCTACGGGGAAGCCAGTAGCGTGTCCACTTGACGCGAACCACAGCGTCCGTAGAGTCCCCGACCGCCATGCTCACCGAATCTCGAAACACGCTCGATGACCTCCAAAGGCGCCTCACGACGCTAAGGGGGCATCTTTGACCTGCCTCGCCTCAAGCGACAAATCGAACAACTAGGCGAGCAGACGCTCGTCGCGGGCTTCTGGGACGACGCGAAGAGGGCCCAGTCCGTCACGCGCAAACGCTCCACGCTCGAGCAGCGCGTAGAGACGTTCGAGAAGCTCGCGAGAGAGACCGACGACTGCAAGGTGCTCTTGGAGCTCGGCGCCGAGGGGAACGACGAGCCAACGCTCGCGGAGGCAGCGGCGCTGATCGCGGATCTGGAGCGTCGTGTGCGCGAGCTCGAGCTGAAGCGAATGCTCAGCGGACCCGCGGACCACGCGAACGCGATCATGAGCATCCACCCTGGCGCGGGCGGCACGGACGCGAAAGACTGGGCGGCGATGCTGTTGCGCATGTACCTGCGCTACTGCGAGCGGCACGGTTTCAAGACCGAGATCGTGGACTATGAAGAGGGAGACGAGGCCGGCATCGCCGCAGTCTCGTTCACGGTCGCAGGGGAGAGCGCATACGGCTATTTGCGCGGCGAAATGGGCGTCCATCGCCTCGTGCGCATGAGCCCGTTCAACGCGGATCACACGAGGCAGACGGCGTTCGCTGCGGTCGAGGTCACGCCGGACATCGATGACGACATCGACATCGTGGTCAACGAGAAGGACATCGAGATCACGACGATGCGCGCCGGCGGCAAAGGCGGCCAGAACGTGAACAAGGTCGAGACTGCGGTGCGACTGCGGCATCTCCCAACGGGTCTGAACATCGTGTGTCGCGCGGAGCGAAGCCAGCACCAGAATCGCGCCATGGCGATGAAGATGTTGAAGTCCAAGCTGTACGAGATGGAGCTCGCCAAGCGCGCCGCCGACACGGACGCGTTCAATGCGACCAAGAGCGCGATCAACTTTGGCAGCCAGATCCGCAACTACGTGATGCAGCCGTATCGGCTCGTGAAGGACGCGCGCACGAGCTTCGAGATGTCGAACATCGACAACGTCCTCGACGGAGACCTCGACGGGTTCATGGAGGCGTACCTCTTGGCCGCCGCTGGGGGCACGCTAAGGAAGGGCGGAGCCGTCGACGCGGACGACGCGTAGGCACGCACCTGCCGCTCGACCACGCCGAGCGGCGCGCGCTCTCCCTTCACGTGTGATAACGAGTCGAGATGGACCTCGACCCCGACGTCTTCGGGCCCGGCCAGCCCTGTTTCGGCTGCGCGCAGGATCACCCGTTCGGATTTCACCTCCGCTTCGCGCGCGACGCAGCCACCGTCTCCACCACGTTCGTACCGAGCGATCGCTACCAGGGTCCGCCTGGCATCATGCACGGCGGTCTCGTGATGACGCTCGCGGACGAGATCGGTGCGTGGACGATCATCGGTCTCCTCGACAAATTCGGCTTCACCGCGCAGGTGTCGGGCAAGCTCAAGAGACCCGTGCGAGTGGGCCGTGACGTGGTCGGTGTGGGCCGCATCATCAAGCATGGGACGCGCGTCGTCACGGTTGGCGTCACGCTCTCACAAGACGGCGACGTCGCGTTCGAAGCTGAGCTTGGCTTCGTCCTCGTGGACGCGTCGGGAGCAGAGCGCCTGCTCGGTGGTCCGTTGCCGGAGGCGTGGCGACGCTTCTGTCGCTGAGACCGGACGCGTCGGGTAGACTGCCCACGGATGGTCGCTCCGATCGACGACGCCAGGCGTTTGTTGCGCGATCGGTACACGGCCGAAGCACTCACACACCTCGGCAGCGCGAGCACGAGCGAGGCGACGCTGTTGCGCGCGCGCGGGCTCACGACGCTCGAGCGATATGACGCGGCGTTCTCTTCGCTCGCGCAGCTCACGGCGCGCAAGGATCTCTCTGTCGCGCGGCGCGCGGAGGCGAACATCGTTCGGGCGCGCTTGCTGCGCACTGTCTCGATGCGCATCGACGAGGCCATCGAGCTGCTGCGGTCAGCGGTTCGCCTCTCGGATCGCCTCGCGCCGCCCGTTCGCGCTCCACTGGCGCACGAGGCCGCGCTCGAGCTCGCGCGCCTCTATGCGCGAAAGCGGATCCGCGAGCTCGCCGAGGCCGAGCTCCAGCATGCGCGCCAGACTCACCCGAACCACCCGGAGACGATCTGCTGCGCAGCCGAAGTGCTCGTGGCGTTCGACGATCGCGATGGCGCGATCGAGCGCTACCGCGCGGCGCTCGTGCTGGGCGAGCTCGGTGAGCGTTTGGGACGAGCCGGCTGGGCGCACGTCGCGATGCTCATCGGGCAGTTCGATCAAGCGCACCAGTTGCTCGACTCGCTAGGCGCTCCGAGGAGCGGAGAGGCGCAGCTGCGTCGAACGCGCATCCGCTTGTTGACGGCGCAGCAGCGCTGGGTCGACGTTGTTGCCGCCTACGAGGACATGGCGCGCCACAACCCCGAGTCTGATCTCTCGTCGCGAGACGAGTACGAGCGCGCGTGCGCGACATACCGCGCGGGTTGGTTCCCTCAAGCGCGTACGGCGTTCGAACGGCTCGGAAGCACCGCGGATCAGGGCCATTACGTGGAGCTCGCCCGCCGCAACGCGCGCTTGCTCATGCGCCCCGACGTTCATCAGCGAAAGTGGTGTCGGCTCACCGCCTTTCCCACCGTCGCGCAGCTGCGCAGCCACTGCGGGCCCGCGTCGTGCGAGCTCTACTTGCGCTATTTCGGAGTGCCCGCGTCCCAGGTGGAGGTGGCCCGCGCGATCAAGGAGCCGGAGAGCGGCACGCCTGTCTATCGCATGCGGCGCTTCTTGGATCAGGCGGGCTTCCACACGCGTCGCGTGGAGGCGGAGCTCCCGCTCCTGCGCCGGCTGATCGACGCCGGGGTCCCCGTGATCATGGAGGAGCGCTACGCGGAGTCGGGTCACGTGGCGGTGGCCATCGGTTACGACGACATCCGCGAGATCCTCGAGGTGCAAGACCCGATGAGCCACGAGATCCGCGAGACGCGCTACGAGCAGCTCGACAAGCTCGGCGATCTCTCGAACCACGGCGGTCTGATCGCGGTGCCCAAGCAAGACGCGGCGCGACTCGCGAAGCTGGATCAGGCGAACGCCGTCGAGTGCCGCTACATCACGCTCGTCGATCAAGCGTGGGCCGCGATGGATGAGGGGCGCCCGGAGGAGGGCGACCGCTTCGTCGAGGAGTCGATCGCGCTGCGCCGAGACTACGAGCTCGCGTGGTTCTACAAGTTCGAGCGCGCGATCGGTCGCGCCACCAAGGAGTGGTCCGCGGACGCGAAGGTCGCGCTGTTTCAAGTCGCCGCGGAGGTGGCCGCGATCTGGCCTGATCAAGACTGGCCGAACAAATTTCGCGGAGAAGCGCTCGCGATGGACGGTCGCTACTCCGAGGCGCTCGCTGCGTTCGAGC
>JANYHY010000724.1 GCA_025362165.1 Myxococcales bacterium
GAGCAAGAGCACCGCGAGCACCAAGATCACGCGATGCCCCACGCCCTCTTGCGACTGAGGGAGCACGCGCACGCACGTCTGCAAAATGACATGACCCAAGAAGAAGATCGCAGGCTGCCTCACGAGGTGGCGCCCTCGATCGGGCAGCAGCAGACGTAGCGCGACGATCAGCACGAGCGCGAGGCCCGCGCCGATGAACTCGCCGCTCATGAGATCCTGCTGGAGCGACTCCCAGAAATCGCTCGCCGCGGCGGGTGCCGTCATCGAAGGGCATCGTACTCGCGTTGCTCCGCAGATGGATCAGAGGATCTCCACGTCGCGTCTGGTCGCTTTCGAGCAACGCGAAGCTTCGCGAGTCGCGAGTCGCGATTCAGCGCGAGGCTTGTTCTAGCGGTGTTTGTCGTTGGTATGGGACACGCATGACGCGATGTATGGTTCGTTTCTTCAGTCGTCTCGCGGTCCTTGCGTTGCTCCCGCTCCTTGGCGGTGTCGCGTGCTCGTCTGCTCCGCTGTCGGAGAAGGCCGAGGAGGTCACTGGCTCGTCCAACGCGGCCATCACGACCACCGACGTGATCTCGCGCGCCGAGCAGTGGGTCGCGGTCAAGCTGAAGTACTGCCAAGCCGTGAACGGCGGTCGTGACTATGACGCGGCGTGCAGCACCTATTGCAGCCGACAGAGCAACCC
Source organism: Myxococcales bacterium (assembly GCA_025362165.1). GTDB lineage: Bacteria > Myxococcota_A > Polyangia > Polyangiales > Polyangiaceae > JANYHY01. The sequence continues at coordinate 686 of JANYHY010000724.1, forward strand.
GCAGTGGGACCCCTATCGCAGCGACTGCTCGGGCTTCGTCTCGTGGGCATGGCAGCTCCCGGCGCCAGGGCGCGTGACTGGAACGTTCGCGCCGTACGTCACGGACATCTCGCACGTCATCGCCGCCAAAGATCTCGCCGAGGGAGACGCGGTCAACAACGACCACCACATCATGCTGTTCAAGGCGTGGACCGTACCTGGCAAGACTGCCACTTTCCTGGAGGAGCCGGGCTGCTCGAGCTCCACGCCGTACGCGCACGAGCTGACCTCGAACGTCACGCTCAACGGCAACAGCATCACGGTCGCGTGGAGCGGCGACACGTTCACTGCGATTCGCTACGACAAGATCCAGCCCGCGGATCAGCCTGTGAGAGGCGCAGTCGACTCCACCGCGTGCGAGGGCCTCGCGGGGTGGGCGCAAGATCCCGACTCGCCGGACGCGCCCGTCAAGGTCGTGCTCGACTTCGACGCGCCTACGGGCCAGCCGAACTCTGGCTCGATGGAACTGATCGCGAGCGACAAGCGCAGCGACCTCTGCACGGCCATCGGCTCGTGCAACCATGGCTTCTCCATCCAAGTCCCCGTGGGCCTGCGGGACGGCAAGGCGCATCAGGTCTTTGCCTATGGGCTCGACACTCTGAATGGCGCCGCGACGCTCTTGAGCGCGCCAAAGTCGTTCACTTGTGCGACGCCTTCGATGCCGATCGGGGTCAAGCGTCATGTCTTGACCCAAGTTTCATTGAAGGACTGGAAGATCGATCCGCTGTTGGACATCGCGCATGAGCCGACCGCCGCGGTGGCGTCGCTGCCCACAGGGTCAGACCTCGACGTGCAGCCCACCGTCGCGATCTCGGACGACGGCTCACCGTCCGTTTATGTGATCGACGGCGGAAAGAAGCGATTCCTAGCCGACATCGCTACTTGGCAATTCGCGGCGCAGAAGTGGCCCGCGGCCAAGCTCGCCGCGACGCCGTCTGGTGTCGATTGGCCCAAGACGCGCTTCATCCTCCAAGGCGTTGGCGATCCCGCGGTCTACGTCCTAGACGTCGCTCCTGTAGAAAAAGGCGCGCCGAACAGCGATGCGCCGAACGGCACCGCCAGCGGGAGTCCGGTTGATTCTAGCTCGGACGGCGGTGGCTGCTCGGTCTCAGGCGGCTCGCGTGGCGACCTCGCTTGGATGCTTGGGCTCGGGATGATCGGTTTGTGTGCACGACGCCGCACGCGCGCAAAAGCGGCATAAACGGCAAAAAGCCGGATGACGGGTGGACGCCTGAAGAGCCAGGCTGGCTTTTACTGCGCCTTTACTGTCGAAAAGTGCCCCTTGAGCCCAAGAACACGGCACGATGGTGTTCGGGTCTTTTCGCTCGGAGGAACTGATGTCTCGATTGCGCGGGTTGCTGCCGTTTGCGCTCTTCTCGATCGTGCTCTTGTTGCTCGTGGGCGAAGGCTGCGGTCGCAGCGATCTCGATCTCGTCTCGAGCGAAGGTGGAGTGCAGTTCGATGCGTCGATTGACAACTTCGTCGGTGACGGCGGCGTGTGTCCCGGCAACAAGGTCAACTGCGGCGGCGTTTGCGTGGACCCAAACAGCGACCCGAAGAACTGCGGCGCCTGCAACATCTCCTGCCCGCAAAACCAAGTCTGCTCGAACGGCGGCTGCGCCACCTCGTGCGCGCCGGGCCAGACCAACTGCAATCAAGCGTGCGTCGACATCAAGAACGACCCCTCCAACTGCGGTAGCTGCGGCGCCGCTTGCTTGAACGGTCAAGCATGTACGAATGGCTCGTGCGGCTGCACCAACGGCAAGAAGCCCGCGGTGTGCAACGGCGCGTGCACCGATCTGGCGAGCGATCCGAACAACTGCGGAATTTGCGGCGTCGCGTGCACTGGCGGGCAAGTGTGCTCGGTCGGCAACTGCTCCACGTCTTGCGCGCCGGGCTTGTTGCAGTGCGGTAAAGCGTGCATCGATCCCACGTCCGACAACGCCAACTGCGGCAGCTGCGGCGTCACCTGCGCGGGTGGCACCACCTGCAACGGCGGCAAGTGCGGCTGCCCCAACGGACAGACGCTCTGCAACGGCAAGTGCGTGGACACCACGAGCGACCCGAACAACTGCGGCGGCTGCAATACGATTTGTCCTAATGGTCAATCGTGCTCCGCCAGTACTTGCCAATCGGGCTGCGGCTTAGGCCTCTCTGCGTGCGGTAAGGCGTGCGTAGACGAGAAGACGGACAACGCCAACTGCGGCGGCTGCGGGACCAAGTGCTCGGGCGGCACCACGTGTCAGGGCGGTAGTTGCCAATGCTTCAACGGCGGAGTGCGCTGCAGCGGCGTCTGCACCGACACCAAGGCGGACCCGCTCAACTGCGGCGGTTGCGGCATTGTTTGTAGCGGTCAGAACAACGTGTGCTCCGCTGGAGTGTGCACGACCAGCTGCGGCGGCGGGCTCACCAACTGCTCCAACTCGTGCGTCGATCTGCAGAGCGATCCCTTCGACTGCGGCAACTGCGGCACGCTTTGCTCCAACGGCGCCAACTGCCTCAAGGGGACCTGCACGTGCGGCGCGGGCCTGAGCTCGTGCAACGGGTTCTGTGTCGACGAGAACAACGACCCGCGCAACTGTGGCAGCTGCGGCAACAACTGCGGAAACGGCCACTCATGCGCCAACGGGGTCTGCTCGAACAACTGCAACAACGGACTCACCAAGTGCGGCAACAGCTGCCGGGACCTCACGAGCGACAATTTCAACTGTGGTCAATGCGGCAATCGCTGCCCCATTTTTGGCCAGTGCACCAACAGCGCGTGCGTGTGCCCGCAAGGAGACACGCAGTGCGGAATGTTCTGCGTGAACACGCAGCAGAGCCCACAGAACTGCGGCAAGTGCGGCAACGCATGCATGGGCGGGCAGGTGTGCGATCTCGGGGCCTGCGCGAACAACTGCAGTCAAGGACTCGCCAAGTGCGGACAAGCCTGCGTCGATCTACAGACGAGCTGACCAACTGCGGCTTCTGCCAGCAGATATGCGCGGGCAACCTCATTTGCAGCAAAGGCAATTGCGCGTGCCCACAAGGCGACACCAACTGCGGCGGGCTCTGCGTGGACCTGCTGAAGAGCAACAGCAACTGCGGCAACTGCGGCACGACTTGTCCAGGTAATCAGACTTGCCAAAGCGGTAATTGCAAATAGCGATGTGAGAGGGGCGACGGCTCGCCTCGACATCAATTGTCTTGGACTCCCAAGCGTGATGTGCGAACAACTCGGCCGTGAAAAGCCGCGTGCTCGTCGTCGTGTTGTCGCTCGTGGGCTTGCTGATCATCGCGCTCGTTTTGCGGGCGACGCGGCCCACGGAAGACTCGACCGCGGACGCGGGTGACGCGGAGGTTGACGCGATCGAAGGCTCAACGAGCGACGCCGAGCTGGCCGCGCCGCTTGATGCTTTAGACGCGTCATTGCCGGAGATCGACGCCGCTCCCGACGCGACGCTCTCCGCTTGCGCGACGCTGGCAGCCGACAATGACGAGAGGCTCGCGAAAGTGGACGGCGGCGCTGATTGCGTGAAGGCACCGCAAATCGATTGCATGTCTGGCCATGGTGTCTCTTGGGGATATCGGATCTCGTCAGTAGTCGTGAAAGACGACAACACCGTGAAGAAGGGGAGCGCAGACTGGGACTTGAACAAGTGCTCTTCCAAAGTGCAGCTCGAGCTCGTGCGTGCGGACGCGGATGGAGGTGTCAGCGCGATGCGCCCTAGCACGCTCGAGTACACGTGGGACACGGACGAGAACCGCATCTCGCTCGTCGCTCTCTCGGACTACGACGGAGACGGCGAGCCGGAGCTGCTGCGTATGACGCTGGTGCGCATGCACGAGGGGTCGCCGCGCCACAGCTCACAGGTGCTGACCTTCAAGAACAATGCTCTCTCGAACTACGCGAAGGCACCGTCCGATATCTGGCGCGCCGATGATGTGGACGATGATGGGCGCGTCGATCTAATCACGCGCGGGCCTTATGAAAGGGTCGCGATGAAGAACGTGTTCGGCGCAGATTCGCCCGTTTCTCCGCAGATCTTCGCGCAGCACTCGATCAAGGACGGATCGTTCTCTGGTGTAGACGACGCAGCGAAGGCGTTCACCAAGCTCGCGTGTCCGAGCAAACCAACTCTGGATTTCGCGGACGCCACGGACGGCAGCAAGAGTGAGGACGTCGCCAAGATGGTCGTGTGCGCGCGCGTCTGGGGAGCGAGCGAGCAAGACATCATCGTCGCGTGGAAGAGCTCCTGCGGCCCCGACGCAGGCGGCGGCAACCCGCTCGCGTGCCAGCCTTGGCCCAAGCAGCTCGCTGCGATCGCGCCGCCGTTCGTGCTCAAATGACAGGCGGTGCCGAGTGAGCGAGATCGCGACGCCAGACGGCGAATTGCGATGTTCGATTACGCCGCCAGCCGCTTCGGTGTGCGTGCGATGGCCAGTCGAGGCGCGGAACGATTGCGCAGGAGACTTCGCCTCGATCGACGCGCAGAACGTGGCGAACGCCGATCGCGTCGTGTGGAGTGGGGTAGTGCGCCACCTCGATTGGAGCTATCAGCTCGTCGTCACCAAAGAGATCTATCGCTTCGGAAAATCGCTCACGCTGATCGACGCGCGTCGCCTG
>JANYHY010000531.1 GCA_025362165.1 Myxococcales bacterium
CCGGTCTCGAGATCCTTCGCGCGGACGGAGACGATACCGTCGGCGTTGATCTCGAACGTCACCTCGATCTCGACCTGACCCTTCGGCGCACGTCGCAGCCCGGTGAGGATGAACTCGCCGAGCACCTCGTTCTCCTCCGCCTTTTCGTGCTCGCCCTGCATGACGAGGATCTTCACCGCTGTCTGGTTGTCGCGGCTGGTCGTGAAGATCTTCTGGCGGCTCGTCGGCACCGTGGTGTTCTGCGGGATGAGCTCCTCGAAGTAGCTGCCGAACGTCATGATGCCGAGCGCGTGCGGTGTGACGTCGAGCAGGATCATGTCCTGCTTCTCGTCCACCAGAGCTGCTGCCTGAATCGCCGCGCCGAGTGCGACGACCTCGTCAGGGTGCACACCCTTGGACGGCGCGCGCTCGAAGAACGCCTCCACGGCCTCTTGGATCTTCGGCATGCGAGTCATGCCGCCTACCAACAAGACCTCCTCGATCTCGGCCTTGCCTAGACGCGCGTCGTCGAGCGTAGACTTGCAGATGTCGACCGTGCGCTCGATGAGATCGAGCGTGAGATCTTCGAGCGTCGCGCGTGTGAGCGTGCGCTGCAAGTGCAACGCTTCGCTGCGGCCCGACGAGATGATGAACGGGAGGTTGATCTCCGTCTCCTTCGTCGCGCTCAGCTCGCATTTGGCCTTTTCGGCGGCGTCTTTCAGGCGCTGCAGAGCCATGCGGTCTTGGCGAAGGTCGATGTTCTGGTCGGTCTTGAAGCCTTGCACCAGCCAGTCGACGATGCGCGCGTCCACGTCCTCGCCGCCGAGGAAGGTGTCGCCAGCGGTCGCGATGACCTTGAAGACGCCGTTCGGTGCGATCTCGAGGATCGAGATGTCGAACGTGCCTCCGCCGAAGTCGTAGACGGCGATCGTCTTCTCCATCGCGCGGCCGTAGCCGTACGAGAGCGCCGCAGCCGTGGGCTCGTTGATGATGCGGATGACGTCGAGGCCAGCGATCTCACCGGCGTCCTTGGTCGCTTGGCGCTGGTTGTCGTTGAAGTACGCCGGCACCGTGATGACAGCCTTGGTCACGGTCACTCCGAGGTGATCCTCGGCGATGACCTTCATCTCTTGCAGCACCATCGCGCTGATCTCGGGCACCCCGTACTCTTTGTCTCGAAGCACGATGCGCGTGTCGTGGTGCGGGCCTTCGATGATGCGATAGCTCGAAGTCGCGACTGTGTTCTTCACCTGCGGCGAGGACCATTTGCGGCCGATGAGGCGCTTGGCCGCGCTCACCGTGTTCTCCGCGTTCGTGATCGCTTGGCGCTTGGCGATGTGTCCGACCAACCGCTTGCCCGCCTCGGTGACGGCGACCATCGACGGAGTGGTCTTGTAGCCGCCGCGATTCGGGATCACCGTGGGCGTCCCATTCTCGACGATCGCGACGCACGAGTTCGTCGTTCCGAGGTCGATGCCGATCACTTTCTCCATGCCCATGGTCCTCTTGTAGCTCAGGCTTTGATGCGTTTGAGCAGGGTTTGGATGCTAGCATCCCCTGGCGATATCTGGAGAGCGGCTTCGAGTTCTCGTTTTGCGTTCAGTCCCAGCCCAGCCGCGATGTAGATTTCTGCGAGCGACACGCGATAGGACGCGTTGGATGGGTCGAGCGTGATCGCGCGCCGCGCCAGCGCCGCCGCGTCATGCAGGTTACCGTCTCCCTTCAGCAAGCATATCGCTGCGCGCTCGTGGGCCTGCACGTCGTCGGTTAGCGTCTTGGTCACGCGCGTCCAAGAGCGTGCTGCGTCTGCCCACCGCTGCGCCTTCTCTTCGTACCGTGCCTGCCGACGGTAGTTCTCCACGAGCTGCCCAGTCGCCTTCGCCTGCGCCTCCGCCAGGCTCGCGCGCAGCTCCGTGTCGTTCGGGGCCGCGGCCATCGCCATCTTGAACGCGGTTAGCGCGCCGCCCCAATCGCTGCTCTCCATCGCGGCGTTGGCTTGCTGCACGTGCTCTTTGACCATCCGGTCACGCACCGCCTCCACGCGCGTCTCGTAGTGCCGGCGGAGCGCGTCCGGATCGTTGGTCACGGCCTGCATCTGAGGCACGCTCGGTTGGCGCGGCGGCGCGATCGAGCCGCTCAATAGCCTCTTCGCGAGCGCCTCGCGCCGCGCTTGCTCGGACTGGCGCGGCGGCGCAGACGAGTGCGACCCTCGCGGCGGCGCGGATGACGTGACCTTCGGCGGTGCGTTGGTCGTGGGCAACGGGTTGTCGACGAGAGGCGGCTCCAACGGAGCGATCGGCGCCGACAGGTCCGCCTCGATCGCTGCGGCGGACTGCTGATCACCTAGGTACGCATCGTACTCAGCGCGCGCCTCGGTGTTGGTCAGCGTGTCCTGCGCGAGCGTAACGCGCGAGAAAACGGCCTCCATCTTGAGCTTGAACGTCCCGAGCCGCTTGCGGAAGAACCTGTCTGGATGGAAGAGGCTCGCGGCTTCGTAGTACGCGCGCTTGATCGCCTTCTTGTCCGCCGCGCGCTGCACGCCAAGCAGCGCGTAGTGATCGAGGTCTTCGAGCCGATGGAACAAGTCGAGGACCTTGCGTCGGTGGTCGACCTCGATGTCGACGTCCTCGTCGAGCTCCGACGGATCGTAGAGACCGCGCGGCGTGGGTTGCTCCTCCGACCGCGCGTCTTGTCGTTGAGTGGACGGATTGTCCTGGACGGGGCGCGGCGGGATCGTATCGCCCGTGATCCTCGGCGCGCTTTGCGGAGGAACTGGCACGAACTGCGGATTCGACAGCGTGTTGCCGTAGCTGATGATCCCCAAGCTGGAGAGCTTCTCGAGAGCAGCTTGCACGGTCGTCGCGTCGAGCCCCGTCACCGCGACGATGTCCGCATCGGTGGACGACCCGTCGATGCGTGAGAGAATGAATCCCTCGACCGGCCCGAGCGGGAACGACTGCAGCGAAGTCCCTGGCGGGAGCTTCAACAGGCGGGGGACGCGGCGAGGAGCGGTCAAGTGATGAGGGGACGGCGTGGCTTCGCCGCCGCGTAGTCTAACGAGAGGTTCGACCGAGGCGCACCAAAAAACAGGTGCTTGGTCGTTGATATGTCAATTGAGAATCCGTCCACCGCTAGTCCCAGCGGGGATGCATCCACGGCCACAAACTCGGCGCTGTGAGGATCCGGCGGGAGAGCTCGTCGTTGATCCGCGCTGTCAATACGCGAGCCGCGCTAGGGTCATGGCGATCGAGGTTTGAAGTGTCGAGTCGAGTCGTGGTGACCGCGCGTGTGCCGTTGGGGAGCTGCTCGAGCGTCGCGACAACCACGGGGACGTTTGCGCGCAACGCGATTCGTGCCGGTCCCACGGCGGTGTCCGCAGGTACCCCAAGGAACGGCACGCGGACGGAAGGCACCCGCGATTTGAGATCCATGGGCGCCCCAAGGACGAGCCCTCGCCGTAGCGCGCGCACGATGTGCATCGCCGCGTGAGGAGAGCCGCGAGGGATGGTGCGGACGCCTGCCCGTTCGCGCACCAAGGACAGGACGCGATCGAAGCGAGGGTCATAGCTCTCACGCACGAGAGTCACGAGCGGGGCACCTGCGCCGACGAGCGTGGCGGCGACGCGCTCCCACGGTCCGAGGTGAGCGCTGGGGAGCACGACACCGCGTCCTTCGGCGATCGCCGCGTCGAGGATCGCCCGTGATTCTGCGCTCATGGTGAGCTCAGCAGGTCTCGAGGCGAGCGCCGCGACCGAATCCGCGAGCATGTCACCCATCGCGAGGAAGCACTCGTCGACGAGCAAAATCGCGGCGCGTTCATCGATGGCGAGCACGCGCTGGACGTTGGAGACAGCGCGTCGACGATCGCGTCGAGCGATCACCTTCGCGACTCGTGCGAGCGCTCTTGTCGCGCCGGCGAGCGCTCGACGCGGCAACACACGGCAGCCCGCGAGCGCAGCCATCGCGAGCCAGTAGAGCGCGTCGTTCTTGGCGCGCTGTCCGAGCGACCAGGTCCCGCCGAGACGCAGATCGGTCAACGACACTTCCCGCAAGCGCGCTCCACCCGCTCACGCGCAGCGACGACGCGTTGCTGCGCCACGCTGCACTCTCCCGCGTCGCCGAGGTCGCACAGATGGTGCGCGGCGCTCTCCATCGAAGCGAGGGCTCGACACGCTGTTGCGCACTCACCGATCGACGCGTCCACTTGTTGCGCTGAGCGTTCGAAGTCGGCGCGCTCTCGGCTCGGCGGCCGAGCGAAGTTGCCGGGCGATTGCGGGTCCACGTGAGAGGGCACGGCCGTCGGCTGACTGCCGTTCGTCGACGACGGAGCGTCCTCGGACGTGCCGTTTCGAGGCGACGATGGAGTGACTGATTTTTCCGGAGCCATCCCGCCGCCGCACGCGAACGAGCAAGCCACCACCGCGACCGCGACACACAGCAGACGCTTCATCGATCCCCCTCGGTCTTCTGCTGCACGACCTTCTCCTGAATTGCGATCGCCTCGCGCAGCAACTCCACCGCGTGCTTGCGCGCTTGGGTGGCCTCGTCAGGTCTCCCTGCGTCCGCGGCGCGGTTTCCCCGAGCCTCCTCGATGATGCCTTGGACCTCGAGCAGATGACCGCGGAAGAACGTGGCGTCCTTCGCGTGCAAGAGGCCGTCGTTCACGTCTCGCGCGGCGGCGTCCAGGCCATCGCGCGTCAGCTCGAGCTCCGCCATGCGCGCGTACGTATCGGCGAGCACCTCATCGACCTCCGGGATCGTGGTCCCAGGGTGCGGCGTCGGCGCTTGGGCTAGCTGCGCGAGCGCGCCCAACGCACCTGCGATGTCGCCTTGCGACTCTTGCACGTTCGCCTCGTGGTGCCGCGCGCGCGCCATCGAAAGGTACGCCATGACGCTGTTGTCGACGATTTGTGGCGAAGGATCCGGCGACGTGTTTTGTTCGGTCTTGCCGCACGCAGCGAGCCCGAGCGCTGTCGCGAGCGCGAGCGCCATCACCATCACGAGCGCGCGTCTCATCGCACGCCCCACTTGGCGAACCGGTTCTCGCGCAGGTCCCCCTCGCGAGCCATGGCGATGCGATCGATGCGCGCGCTCGCGCTGGAGCGAGACTCGAACGGTTTGTCGAACAAGGTTTGCGTCGAGCGGACCGCCACGAGCTGCGCAGGTTGTCGAGCGACGGTTCCTTGCGAGGACAAGTACAAGATCACGGTCGCCGCGAGCGCCGCCACCGTGGAGAACCCGAACGCGATGCGCACGACTGTTCCGCGGCGCGTCGGCCGCGCGGTCGCGATCGCCCTGTGCACCAGCCGCTCATTTTCAGCCGGTTCAAGCGTTCGCGGCGCGTGCGCGAGCGAGACCGCGCGCAGCAGCTCAGCGTCTTCGGTCTCCGCTTTTCCGTCGAGCGCGTCGCGCAGTCGCGCAGACTCGGCGAGCTCTTCTTCGGAGGGAGGAGCGTCGATCAGCGAATCGTCATGTTCGACCACGATCGTCCTCCTTTCCGGTCTCCGTGAGCGCCTTCTTGAGCGCCGCCGTCGCTCTGTGAAGTAGCACGTCGAACGTGGCCGGTGTGACTTCGAGGATCTTGGCGACCTCCTCGCGCGGTTGCTCCTCCAGCACGCGCAATCGCAGCGCCTTCGCGTAGCGCGGATTGATCTTCGACAACGCCTCCTCGACCTTTCGCTTCGAAGCCTCGCGATCACGGTGATCGCTCAGCGCCTGATCGAGCGGCGTCTCCGTGTTCGCCGCATCGACCTCGCGCGCGACATCTTCGGCTTCCCACACGACGAGCCGCTTCTTCGCGCGCAGCATGTCGAGCGCGACGCGCAGCGCCACGGTGCGGAGCCACGGGTAGAAGCCGACGCCCTGCCACTCGAACTGGTGAATGCGCTCGACGACCTTCGCATACGTCTCGCTGAGAGCGTCCTTGGCCGCGGCCTCCGAGCCCAAGCGTGGCAACAGCACTGCGCGGTAGAGGCTGGGGCCGTACTTCTTCAGGAGCTCGCCGGTCGCCGGTCGATCCCCCGCCTTCGCGCGTTGGACGAGCTGGCGCTCTAGCTCAAGCTGCGCGTCCTCCGCCACGCGCGTGACGATAGCCGAGCCGGCGAGGCTTTGGGGGAGCGCGAGGTGCACGGCAAGAGAACGCGCGCCATGCTCGCACCTTACATCGTGTGGTCATCCAACCAGTGCACACGGGCGCACAACGGCTCGGAGTGCTTGACGCCGCAAGGACCTCGCGTCACATGGCTGTCGTGGACAACGCGATCTTGCTAGCCCCGGGCGCTGAGGACAACGGGTTCGCGGTGATGTTGAGCGATCTCGTCCGCCAGAACCTCGAGGCCAAACCCCACAAAAAGGCTGACTTCGACAGCATCAACGGCTCAGTAGCCATCGTCGCCGTGGACGCCGAGGTCGCGATCACGCTTCGCTTCGCGTCTGGCAAGCTCACCGTGTTCGACGGAATCGTTGGCATCCCCGACGTCACCATCCGCGGAACGAGCGACATCATCATGGCGATGAGCAACCTTCCATCCACCACGCGCCTCGGCCTCCCGATCGCCAAGCGCGGCGACAAAGAGGCCAAAGAGCTGGTCTCTAGTGTCTTGCGCGCGCTGCGCACCGGCGCGTTTCATGTCTACGGCGGGCTCCTCCACGCCGGCCTCATGATGCGCTTCTCGCGCGTGATGTCCGTCAACGGCTGATCGAGGCGTCCTTCTTCCATGGCTGATTTGCGCGCTCACTATGATGGCAAGGCTGTCGTCCTCGCTCCGATGGAGGACGTGACGGACGCAGTGTTCCGCGAGCTGAGTCGCTCGCTCGGCGCGCGCCTCTGCTTCACCGAGTTCGTGAACGTGGAGGGCCTGCTCCGCGGTTGCCGAAATGCTCACCGCAAGATAAAGCTCGCCGCGGACGATCAGCCCACCGTCATTCAGATCTACGGCAGCAATCCCGAGCGATTGGCCGAAGCGGCGCGCGTCGCTGAAGAGGCAAGCCCGACGTTCTTGGACATCAACTGCGGCTGTTGGGTCCCGAAGATCGCCGGTCGCGGCGCGGGCGCGGGTTGGCTGCGCGATCCCACCGCCATGGTGGCGATGGCCAAGATGGTCGTCTCCACCACACGACTCCCTGTCACCGTCAAGACGCGCATCGGCTACGGACCCGAGAGCGAGATGCCGATCGTCGATCTCGCGCGCAGGCTAGAAGACGCCGGAGTGTCAGCGCTCACTGTGCACTGCCGAACCGCGCAAATGGGACACAGCGGTGCCGCCGACTGGGCGTGGGCCCGCAAGGCGCAAGAGGTCGTCAAGATCCCCGTCATCGTCAACGGCGACATCAAATCTGCAGAAGACGCGCAGCGCGCGCTCGCGGAGACGGGCTGCGCGGCCGTGATGGTCGGCCGCCGCGCGATCGATCATCCGTGGATTTTCCGGGAGGCCAACGCGCTGTTGGAGCGCGGCGAACGCATCGCAGGCCCGACCGCCAAGGAGCGAATCGAGCTCTGTTTGAAGCACTTGCAGGCCAACACCGCGGCGCGCGGCGAGC
>JANYHY010000766.1 GCA_025362165.1 Myxococcales bacterium
GCGGCGCTCGGTGTGGCCATCGCGCGTGCGCTCGATCCAGCGGCTTCCATCGACACGGTCGTCGAGCGCGGCGCGGCGTGGGAGCGAGTCTTCCACGGCAACCCATCGGGCGTGGACACGGCAGCTGCCGCGCGCGGCGGAGCGATCGAGTTCTGCCGAGGACATGACGTGCAGATCATCCCGCTCCGCGCTCCGTTCACGCTCGCGATCGGTCACTCCGGGTTGGCATCGAGCACGCGCTCGATGGTCGAGTCGGTCGCGCGTCAACGTGAACGGCGCCCTGAAATCGTGGAGAAGACCTTCGACGCGATTGGCTCGCACGTCGCGAACGGACGCCTCGCGCTCGAGGCTCATGATCTGTCCGCTGTCGGCAAGCTGATGGACATGAATCAAATGCTCCTGTCTGGCTTGATGCTGTCGACGCCTGAGATCGAGCAGCTCTGCGCGATCGCGCGACAAGAAGGCGCGCTGGGCGCGAAGCTCACGGGGGCGGGTGGCGGCGGCTGTGTCGTGGCGCTCGCGTCGTCGCCTTCTTCTGGCGAGCGAATCATCGCGGCGTGGCGCAGCGCAGGCTTTCAAGCGTTCACGACAAGCGTCGGTCTGCAAGAAGGCGCGTCGAAATCCCCCCAGATAGAGGCGTCGTCGTGACGTCGGGGCGGGCAGTCACGTTCGCGCACGCCAACATCGCGCTCGCGAAGTATTGGGGCAAGCGGGACGTCGCGAACAACGTGCCCGCGGTGCCGAGCCTCTCGGTGACGCTGGAGGGAATGCGCACGTCGACGACGCTCGAGCTCGACGAGAGTCTGTCGTCTGACACCTTCGAGCTCAACGGAGTTTCAGCTCCGAAAGAGGCGCTCGCTCGCGCAGTGACTCTGCTCGATCGTGTGAGGCGCGAGGCAGCCAGCAGCTCGTTCGCGCGTGTCTCTTCGCGAAACGATTTTCCCACGGCGAGCGGCCTAGCCTCGAGCGCGAGCGGGTTCGCTGCCCTGGCGCTCGCGGCGGTGAATGCGTACGGGCTCGGTTGGAGCGTGGAGCGAACGAGCGATCTCGCGCGCCGCAGCAGCGCGAGCGCGGCACGCAGCCTGTTCGGAGGCTTCGTCGAGCTCGGCAACGAGCTGCCGTCGTCTGGCGTGCTCGGCGCCGCGCAAGTCGCGCCAGTAGAGCAGCTGGACGTGCACGTACTCGTGTGCGTGACGAGCGAAGGCCAGAAGGCGATCGCATCCACCGACGGCATGGGGCGAACGGCGCAGGAGAGCCCCTATTACGCGGCGTGGGTGGAGCGCGCGCCAGTGATGTTCCGCGAGCTGAAGGCCGCGTTGCTCACGAAGGATCTCGAGCGCGTCGGAGATCTCACGGAGGCGAGCGCGCTCGCGATGCACGCGTCGGCGTTCGCTGCGGGAGTGGTCTACGTGACGGGAGCGACGCTCGACGCCATGACCCGCGTGCGTGAGCTGCGCGCCTCGGGCCTCGCTGCTTGGGCGACGATGGATGCAGGGCCCCATGTGAAGGTGCTCGTCTCGCGCGCAGACTCGGCGACCGTGAAGGCAGCGATGGAGCGCGTCCCAGGCGTGCTCCGCGTGCTCGAGGCCAAGCCTGGCGCGGGCGCGACCGTGATCGAAGGTGGCGCGTGAAGGTGCGCGCGCCCGGAAAGCTTCTGTTCTCCGGCGCCTACGCGGTGCTGGACGGATCGCCGGCGCTGGTCGCAGCCGTGAACCGCTACGCGATCGCAGACGGCGCGCTAACCGACGATTCTCCCATGGAGGAGGTCCGAGCAGCGCTGGAGAATCCGCCGCACGTCGACGTCACGCAGCTCCGCGAGGGAGACAACAAGCTCGGCCTCGGATCGAGCGCCGCCGCCACGGTTGCGGCTCTCGCCGTACGTGAGGCAGAGCGCGGCGCAGAGCTCTCGGAGAGCACGACGCGCGAACGCTTGATGCGTCAAGCATGGGACGCGCACGCACGCGTCCAAGGCGGCGGTAGCGGCGTGGACGTCGCGGCGAGCACGTTCGGGGGTGCGCTCTGCTACGTCCGCTCCGAGATCCCCAAGCCCGTGCGTTTGCCGAGCGATCTGGTGTGGCGCGTCTTCTTCAGCGGAAAGAGCGCGCGAACGAGCGACCTCCGATCGAGAGTGGACGCTCTCGCCGCGACGAACCGCGCGCGTTGGGCCCTCGCGATTCGGCGCATCGCAGACGCATCTCTGGCGACGCTCGAGGCGTGCGTACAAGACGACGCGGTCGCGTTCGTGGCCGCCGCTCGTGCGTCTTTGGGAGCCCTCGCGACCCTTGGCTCCGCAGCGGATGCCCCTATCGTCACTGAAGAAGCCCGTGTCCTCGCGGAGCTCGCGGAGTCCGAAGGCGGCGCGTTCATGCCCTCTGGCGCTGGCGGCGGCGATTGCTCCATCTTCTTCAGCACATCAGCGCCCTCTGCGTCGTTTGTCGCTCATGCAACGCGTCTGTCTCAATCGATGCTCGCGGAGATCACGCTCGATCTCCGTGGCGTCCACGTCTCGCCCTAGTGTAAAGGGAGCTTCCTCATGGCCCGTACCTCTCGCATCCCCGGTTTTTACAAAGTCAGCGTCGAAGAGCGTCGCGCGCTCGTGTGCGACGCCACGGGTACGACCGCGGACGCGATCGGCCGCGCGCTCGAAGGTGGCGGCATCGACGAAGACGTGGCCGACAAATTCGTGGAGAACGTGCTCGGCACCTACGCGCTGCCGTACGGCGTCGCGCTCAACGTGCGGGTGAACAACCGCGACTACGTCGTGCCGATGGTGGTCGAAGAGCCAAGCGTCGTCGCCGCCGCGTCGAACGCCGCGAAGATGGTGCGCAAGGGTGGGGGCTTCGTCGTCGAGACGGACGAGCCGCTCATGATCGGCCAAATTCAGCTCACTCACGTCAAGGACACTAAAGGCGCGACCGAACGCCTGCTCGCGCTCAAACCGGAGCTCATCAAGCTCGCGAACTGCGCCATCCCCGGGCTCGTCGAGCGAGGCGGCGGTGCGCGCGATCTCGAAGTGCGCGTGCTCGCGCCTGACATGATCGTCGTTCACTTGATCATCGACTGCCGCGACGCGATGGGCGCCAACCTCGTCAACACCGTGGCCGAAGCGCTGGCGCCTCGCCTCGGGGAAGTCGCGAACGCCAAGG
>JANYHY010000535.1 GCA_025362165.1 Myxococcales bacterium
GACCGCGAAGGACTTCGCCGCTGGGACTCCGCTCTAGCTCAACAAGCCAAAGGTCCGCCGAAGACGGCATCAAATGGCTTCGCCAGCGGCAAATTCCTCGATCCGACCAAGTTCGTAGGGACGACTCCTACAAATCGACATCGAATCGTCGAACCTTCGCCCCCCACTAGGACGCGCGGCTTCGATTTTGAGAAGCTGTAGGGCGAGGCCTCCACATGAAGAGCAGTCATTGGATTTTGATCGTGAGCACGCTCGCGTCAGGCGCGTTCGTCGCGTGCGGCGGAGACGACAGCACGACGATCACTCCGCCAGACTCCGACGGGGGCGCTGATGTCGTGGTCAATCGAGACGGTGGCGCGGCGGACTCGAGCGACGCGACGCCGGCGGACTTCGACGCCGCGTATGGACAGCCGAGCAGCATGTATCCAGCGTTCACTCCGTGGATGGGACAGCTGGTGGACCACGGCGGCGCCAAGCTGACGAGCGCCGTCATCGTGACCATCACGTGGGACGGCGACAACGGTCGCAACACGTTCGAGGGCTTCGGCGACGGGATCGGCGCCTCTTCTTACTGGCAAGCGGCGGTGGGCGAATACGGCATAGGCGCATCGGTCAGCGGCCCGGCCAATCACGCGCACGTGAGCACTCCGCCGCCCAACCAAATGACGGATCAAGACATCCAGAATTTCATCGCGAACAACATTGGCAAGCTGCTGCCCGCGTACACCGATCAGACTCTCTATATGGTTTATCTTTCCACCTCGACCACTCTCATCTATGGCAATTCGAGCGCGTGTCAGGCGGGCATTGGCGGCTACCACTCGAACTTCGTCTCGAACAACAACGACGTCGCCTACGCCGTGCTCCCCCGCTGCGGCTCGGACAACTCGGTGACCACCGCCTCCAGCCACGAGATTGGAGAGGCCGCGACGGACGCGCACCCGCAGAGCAAGCCCGCTATCCGTCAATTCGCGGATCAATACTTTGCATTCGAGACTTGGCAGCGCAACTTTGACGAGAACGGTGACGCGTGCGAGTTCTTCAATGACTCGCGATACACCGAACAGCAGCCCTTTCAATATGGCGTGCAGCGCCTCTGGTCGAACAAGCAAGGGCCGCTAGGGCACTCGCCTTGCCAGCCATACACTGGCCCGTATTTCAACATGGCGCCGCTCGATCTGCAGGACGTCACGGTCGATCTGTCGCAGTTCATGGGGCCGTCGAACTTCAAGACGAAGGGCTACGCCGCTGGCGTCGGTCAGACAATCAATGTGTCGCTCGGCTTCTATAGCGATCAAATGACCTCAGTCCCGTGGAGCGTCAGCGTCTTCGAGTCCAACCCTGTCGTCAATCAGGTCACTGGTCGATTGAGCGTCTCGGTCGACCCCGCCAAGACGAGCGGCGTCAATGGAGAGAAGACCAACGTCAAAGTGACAGTCAAACAGAACCCCGCGAAGCTGGAGCTGTTCACGGTCGTCAGTACGCTCAATGGCGTCAAACACTACTTGCCATTGATCATCAGCAGCCCCTGACACCAACCTTAAGTGACTGAACCAAAGCAGGAGACGATTGAGCGCTGGGCGTGGGACTACATCCTCACGACTGATCTGTCTCACAAGCTCAATCCGCCTGCTCCTCCCAAAGAGTGGCAATCTGACTTTCTCGCTATTCGATTGAAGGCTCCAGGTCGGCCGCCACAATTGCGCATAGTCTCCAAAGCGAAGAAGACGCGCGGATTGACGGCTCCGCTCGGTCGCGCTCGAGCGCTTCACACGTTCGTGCACCACGAGCTGCAGGCCGCCGAGCTGATGATGTGGGCGCTCTTGGCGTTTCCTTGGGCGCCAATGGCTCTCAAAGAAGGATTGGTGCGCATCGCGCTGGACGAGACGCGCCACATGCGAATGTTCGAGAAAGAGATCATTCGATTGGGGTACGCCGTTGGGGACTTCCCCGTGCGTGATTGGTTTTGGGAGAGAGTCGCCGCGTGCCCGGATCCGGCGTCTTTCGTCGCTGTGATGGGCTTGGGCCTGGAGAGCGCGAACCTCGAGCACACCGCCACCTTCGCAGAGAAGTTTCGTCGCGCAGGAGACGAAGAGTCCGCGCGCGTGCAGGAGCTGGTGGGTCTGGAGGAGATCGCGCACGTGCGCTTTGGCGTGAAGTGGTTCACCGAACTCACGGGCGGGCTGGATTTCGCGACTTGGTCGAAGGCGTTGCCTGCGCCTCTCTCTCCGCTGTTGATGCGCGGCGTGCCTCTGCAGCGCGAGGCGCGACTCCGCGCGGGTCAGACCACACAGTTCATCGACGAGTTGGAGCAATGGCGATCGCCAGATTTGCCTGGGTCCTGAACCTCGACGCGGATCTGGAGCTCGCGCGGCCGAAGACCTACTCGCCGTCCAAGGGCGTCCTCCTTGCGATGCGCGCGCATGGCGAGACTCTACGCGCGTCATTGTTGAGAAATGATGACCTGTTGATTGACGAGTCCAGTCCGGCGGGCGTCGCGAATGGATGGATAGGTCGCGCGTTCTGCCCGACCCCGCGCGCAATTGCATTGTTGAACAAAGCCGGGGCAACCCTAGAGCCGCACCCGTGCGTAGAGGCGTTGTCGCTCGTGAACTCACGAGGATTCGCTGCAAAAATAGGTCAAACACTACCCAATGCAATCTTCGCTACGGATCTAAACACTGCAGTGGAATGTTTGAAGGGCGACCCGGTGATTGTCGATCATTGGCGCATCAAGCGTTCATTCGGAATGGCAGGTAGAGGACAGCGCGTGTTGCCGCGCGGTGAACCGAGCGCGGCCGAGATTGCAGTGTTGCGCGCAGCCGTTCGAGAGGGCGGAGTCCAAATCGAGCCGAACGTGTCCATCATCCACGAGGTCGCGATCCACGGTGAGCTGTCGTCCGACGGCGCGCTCGTGATCGGCCGCCTCGTCGCTCAAGAGTGTGATCGTCACGGCGCGTGGCTGCACACGGAGCCCGCGCCACACGACAAGCTCGCCGCTCGGATGACGGAGCAAGCTCGACTCGTGGGCGCCGCGCTGCACGAGCACGGGTATTGGGGCCCGTTTGGCGTGGACGCCTACGAGTATCGAGACAAGCACGGCGCCAGCCATTTTCAGCCTCGCAGCGAGATCAACGCGAGATACTCCATGGGCTTTTCGGTTGGGTTTCCCGACGCGGCGCGCCGATTTTAGGAGGTTTTCGATCGCAGCAGAAGACTGGCCTGACACGCTGTCCACAGGGAGTATCCTGAGATCGATGCAGTCTGCATCCGCAGTCGTGCCCCGCACGGTCGGACGTTATGTCATCTACGGCGAGATCGCCGCGGGAGGCATGGCCACGGTCCATTTCGGGCGCATCGTCGGCGCGGGTGGGTTCTCACGCCCCGTCGCGATCAAGCGGCTGCACGCGCATTTCGCGCGCGACCAAGAGTTCGTCGCGATGTTCCTCGATGAAGCGCGCCTCGCGTCGCGCATCTTCCACCCGAACGTGGTGGCGCCTCTCGACGTCGTGCAGACGGACGACCACGAGCTGCTGCTCGTGATGGAGTACGTGCGCGGCGTGTCTCTCTCCAAGCTGATTCGCGCCACCTCGGCGGAGAACAAGCAGCTGCCGCCGCGCGTCGTCATGTCGATCATCTCCAACCTGCTCCACGGCTTGCACGCGGCCCACGAGGCCAAGAACGACGCGGGTCAGCCGCTCAACATCGTGCACCGCGACGTGTCTCCGCAGAACGTGATCGTCGGCACGGACGGCGTCTCGCGCGTCCTCGATTTTGGCGTCGCGAAGGCGGCCGGTCGTATGCAGTCGACGCGCGACGGTCAGCTCAAAGGAAAGATCGCGTACATGTCTCCAGAGCAAGTGCGCGCGGAAGACGTGACGCGCCAGACCGACATCTACGCGGCATCCGTCGTGCTCTGGGAGGCGCTCACGGGTCGCAGGCTCTTCAAGGCCGAAAGTGACGTGGGCACGATCACCCGTGTTTTGGCTGGAAAGATCGAGCTCCCGTCGTCGCTGGTGCCGACGCTTCCAGCCGCGCTCGACGCGGTCGTGATGAAGGGCCTCAAACCGGATGCGGCCGATCGATACGCGACCGCGCGCGAGATGGCCAACGAGCTCGAGTTGGTGATGGGCCTGGCCCCCGCCGTCGAAGTGGGTGAGCTCGTGGAGGCCGTGGCCGCCGACGAACTGAACGAGCGCGCGGCGCGCATCGCGGAGATCGAAGGTAGTGGCTCTCAGTCGAGCTGGTCGGCGAAGGCGATGAAGTTGCCTGTGGGCGTCCCCGCAGGCACGCCATCGCACGAGCTCCCGACGCGCGCCGACGCACTCGCTCCGCCGAAGGAGAAGAGCCCCACTCTGCCCACCATCGCGAGCCCGGTCACGACTGCGCAGTCGTTGCCCATCGTGCCCGTGACAGCCGGGCCCACGACCGTGTCTCTGCGTTTGGTGCTCGCGCTGGCTGGAGGCGCGCTGTTGATCGCGCTGCTCATCGCCATCGCCGTCTTCGCACGATCTGGCCACGATCAGCCGGCCGCGACGCAGTCGTCGGCGAGCACGAGCGCTCCCTCGGCTGTGGTCGTACCGGCTCCGATCACGACAGTCACTCCGAGCGCGACGATCGCGGCGACTTCGGTCTCGGTCGACTCTTTACCGAAGACACCGTCCACCACGAGGCCGCCCGCGACTGCCGTTGTCGTCAAGCCTCCACCCACGGCTACCGCCAACACCAAGGCCGACTGCAACCCGCCCTACACGACCGACAGCAAGGGCCACACGCACTTCAAGCCGCAGTGCATGTAGACTCGACCAATGCGCGCGATCTCGGGAACACTCGCGGCGATGGTTGCGACGTCAATCGTCGTCGGCGCGCACGCGGATCCGAAGGCCGACTGCATCGCAGCGGCAGACCAAGCGCAGACGCTCCGCGACGACGGCAAGTACCGCGCGGCGCGGGACAAGTTCGTGAGCTGCACGCAGACGGTCTGTCCGGCGATCGTGCAGACCAGCTGCAACAAGTGGCTGCATGACATCGAAGGCGCCATGCCGTCGCTCGTGCTGGGAGCCAAGGACAAGACCGGAGGAGACCTCGCGGACGTGCGTGTCACGCTCGACGGCACGACGCTCACGGACACGCTCGATGGCAAGCCGATCGAGGTCGACCCCGGCACGCACACGCTCCGCTTCTCTCGCGACGGCGACGAGACGGTCACACAAAAGCTGATCGTCCGCGCGGGAGAGAAGACGCGCGTCGTCTCGGTCACGATGCAAGACGCCGCGAAGTCCGCGCCTGTCACGATCACCAAACCCGAAGAGGCTCCCTCTACGCCGAGCCCATATTTGGCTCGAAACGTCGCTGGTGCGAGCCTCATCGTGCTCGGCGCTGGAGGCATCGCGCTCGGTGTCGTGTTCGGCCTTCAAGCGTCGAGCAGCGCGGACGACGCCGCTGCGCTCCGAACCAAGCTCGGTTCACCTTCGGCGTGCACGCACGGGCCCACGGCAGACTGCACTGCGCTGAGCGACGCAGTAGACGCACAAGACAAGAAGGCGACGTTGAGCCTCGTGACCTATATCGCAGGCGGCGCGCTGATCGCGGGCGGTGTGTTGGCGTTCTTGCTGTGGCCGAAACCCAAGAGCAACTACACAGAGACGGCCGCGCCCACCGCGCGACTCGTGCCTGTGTTCAATGGGGGCTTCGGCGGAGCGAGCCTGTTCGGGACCTTCTGACGCACGCGCGCGAGTTTGATTGCCGACTAGAACCAAGAGGAGGATACTCGGCTCATGCTTTCCCGCTTCGCCCGCGTGATTTTTGTCACCTTTGCGGTGTGTGCTGCGGTCGCCGCTTGCGGCTCGCGCGCGTCGCTCGAAGATCCCGATCTCTACTTGAGCCTCGATGGCAGCATCCTGCCAGACGGTGCCGTGCCCAACACGTGCGGCAACGGGGCGTGCGACGCGACCGAGAATTGCACCAACTGCTCGGTGGACTGCGGGCTCTGCAAGACATGCGGTGATGGCACCTGCCAGTCGACGGAGTCGTGCTCTTCGTGCCCCCAAGACTGCGGTAAATGCGCCACTTGCGGCGATGGCTTCTGCACCAATGGCGAGACGTGTCTCTCTTGCGCGCCCGACTGCGGCGCGTGCGCGGGCTGCGGCGACGGCAAGTGCGACGCGAACAAAAGCGAGAACTGCTTCACGTGTCCCGCGGACTGCGGACAGTGCCAAGGCTGCGGCGACGGCATCTGCAAGCCGCCAGAGACCTGCGCGTCTTGCCAGCACGACTGCGGCGTGTGCTCGTTCTGCGGCAACAACAAATGCGAGCAGTACGAGACCTGCTCGAACTGCCCGAAGGACTGCGGCGCGTGCACCGTCAAGAGCTGCTTCCAAGCATTCACGTGCGCCATCGGCTGCGTGAAGCTCACCAACCCGCCTCAAATAAGCATCTCGTGCGTCGCGAACTGCCTCGCGCAGGGTTGCGCGGACACGCAGTTCTTCTTCGACCAGGCGTTCAACTGCGCCGTCTTCAAGGGCATCGCGCAGTGCAAGGGGCCAGACATCAACTGCCTCCAGAAGGTGTGCGGTCCCGAGATCGCGGCGTGCCTCGGCGCGTCTTGTCCCAACTAAGCTCGCAAGACACGGCAAACAGTCTCGCTCGAAGCACTTGAAACCCTATAAAAATAGGGTGATTCGCTTGGTGTCATGATTGCAACTCGACGCTGCATGGGCAGGCTAGCGACCGGTTTGTTTGCGGTGAGCCTCCTCACGGCTGGCTGCGCTGAAGAGGGGGAAGAGTCCTTTCAGGTTCACGCACCCGCGAGACAAGAGCTGCACTGCGCAGAGATCCCGAGAGCCTCGGCAGACGACTCGTTCTGGCTCGCGCAGGCGATCGTGGAGGCGAACCGCCCACCACCTACGGCTTTCAGGTCGACAGTCTCGCTCGGCTACGTCGGTGACGCGCCGCTCTCGAACGGCGTGATGCATGACACGGCTCTACAGCCGCGCGCATATCCCGATCCGTTCGCAGCGATGTCCGCGCCGTTCACGCGCGATCACTGGACGAACACCCCCTGCGCCCGATGCGGAACGTATCGATGGCGCTGACTCAGACCGAGCGCGAGAAAGTGCACCGGCGCCTTTGCGCGACCGTGACCCGTCACTTAACGCAGCGCACGGAGTAGAGCGCTTGGTCGTTGGAGACGGTCACACCTGCTGCGCCGCTGCTGAAGTCTACCCACCAAACGCCGTTCGCCGGGTCCGGCGAAGCAGCCAAGAACCGTTGTGGTGTGGTCGCTGGAAAGGCGTTCGCGTCGATGAAGATCGAGACATCCTTGCCCCCGACGTGCTCGGAGTGCGGCTGCTCGTCGACGATGGAGAGCAGCTCGCGAATGCTCGGCAAGCGCCACCCGGCGTTGAGGTTGGTGCATAGCTGCAGCGCGCCGACATACGCGATCGCGCTGTTCGGGGACGCCATGTCTTTCTTGACGGGAGCGCGCAGCCAAATGAGCGTCGTGTGCGCGTCGATGATGATGAGCGACGCAGGCGAAAACGTGAAGTACTGATCTGGCGGCGCATCTCCGCGCGCTCCCACGGCGAGCGTGAGCACGAGGACGACGGGGAGGGTGCGCGTCAGTCGCATCACCCACCTCCCGAGACGCAAAGGACGGGGCCGGACCCAGTCGTCGTGCTCGTCACCATGGACTCCCCGAAGTTGAACGAGACTCGCCAGTAGTAGTCCACGTTGCTCGTCGTTCTGCTGGGCGAAGAGGTCCAGTGGTTTCCTGTGATCGTGACGCCGCCCGCTGCCTCGATCGCTGGGTCGAGCGCCTTCGTCTTTGCGGTGAAGTCGATGAGAGTCGCGAGCTCGATGCGCGAGGGAACGCGCCAGACGATGGGCGACAGGGTCTTCAAGCCCTTACAATAAGTCTCGGCGTCGAGCTCCGAGCTCGCCATCGCGTGGTAGTCCTTCACGGCCCAAACGAGCTTCGTGACTTCATCTTTGATGACGCCGTTGGTGAAGTCAGACGTGTAGAAGGCGGGTTGAATCGAGGCGTCTGGAACCCCGGCGTCCCAGCGCGTCGGGTTGGGGATCGGCCACTGTGCCCACTTGGCTGGATTCGACAGGACGTCCCCGAGGTTGCCGTCGGGCGGCGCATCGGTAGCGGAGTCGCCGTCGGGACCTGCTTCGATCGCCCCGCATTGACCCACGCCGCAGTCGACCTTGTCGAACTTGTCCAGGCCGACGACGAGCTCGCAGCCGAGCGTCATCACGACCACCACGGCCGCCACAGCGATCGGAAATCTCCAGCGCCTAGAACGCACCGTATACCTCCACCCCTCCAAGGCCCACGCGCGCCGTGACGGGACGATCCGGCGAGCGGAGCGCTAGCGCGAGCGAGCCGACGAGGAGTCCAGCACCACCGATGACGAAGAGCGCGCTCGAGGCGCTTGCCCAGGTGCGCGCGCTGTCGAGCGTGCTCCACTCATTGGGGCCGCAGTGCCCTTCGGCGCACGCGCCATCCAGGGTGTTCGACTTGTTGAGCGCGACGATTCCCGAAACCGTCCCGCCCACCAAGCCCACCGCCGCGAACGTGAAGCCGACGATCGCGAACCCCTTGGAGACGCCATGAGTCACCGGTCGCGGCGGTGGTTGATAAGGCAACTGTTGATAAGTCAACTTCTGATCAGGCGGCTTTACCGCTATTGGCGCCGGCGGTGGGTCGAGCGTCACTGTCTTCGTCTCGGCAGCGCCGACCTCGACGCTGCACTGCACCTCAGCGCCGCCGTCGACGTGAGCGAGCAGAACGTGCGTGCCTGGGTTGACCTTGCGCGGCTCCGTGAGCGCGACGTCGGGGATCGGCACGCCGTCGAGCGAGACGTTGATGTGAGCGCCCGCCGCCACCTTCGTGATC
>JANYHY010000788.1 GCA_025362165.1 Myxococcales bacterium
CGTCCGCCTCGTCGCCCGCGGTATCCCCGCGCTGAAGACAGGCATTGGGTTGCACACGGGAGAGGTCGTCGCCGGCAACATCGGCAGCGAGAAGCGCATGGAGTACACGGTCATCGGAGACGCGGTGAACCTCGCGTCGCGCCTCGAGAGCAACACCAAGGAGCTCGGCGTGAACATCCTCATCAGCGAGGACACGTACAACCTCGTCAAGGACACGTGCACGGCGCATGCGGTCAAAGAGATCACCGTCAAGGGTCGCAAGCAGCCCGTGATGACCTACGCGGTCGACGCAGGAGACGGCGCCGAAGGCTCTGCGAAGAAAGACGTCGAAAAAGACGCGTGAGCTCAGCCCGTGAGGACGTCGAAGATCTCACGTACGCGCGGGTAGGGATCGTCGTTCCACTCGATGTCCGCAAGGCCGACGCGGAATGAGGTAGTCGCGCCATCACCCCACGGCCACCACAGCCCGAACGGCGTGAGGTTCGGCGCGTCCAACGTGCTCAGCACGAACTGACCCGCGCGAAGACCTCCGGTGCGCTCCGCGAGGCGCTTGATTTCGGGCGGTGCCTTGGAGAGCGTGCTCGTCGTGTACTCGTCCGGGAACGCGGCCTTCGCGACCGCGCGCGCCTGCGCTTCGAACTCGACGGTGAATGACGAGGTGATGCAGATGAAGCGACTGTCCCAACTCCACCTGCGCGCAGGCCACCCAGCGTGGAGCTGTCCGAAGCGAGCAAACAGCGGGTCCCACGCCGGATTCATGCGAGCCATCGCGTGGAGGGTAGCGCCATCGTGGTTCACTCGTCACTATCTTCTCGGGGGTTGGTGGACTTGCCCGGCAAGATGAGCGCGATGACGATCTCGCCGTAGAGGTTGACCTTCTCGAGCACGCGCGCTCCGTGCAGTCCCTTGCGCTTGGCGAGCTCCGCGATCGCTGCCTTCAGCTGTTGGACGAGCAGATTCACTCACTCAAAGTAGCTGAACATGAGTTCAGTTGCAAGGAGGTTGGGAACCTTGGAATGGCCAGGATTGTCATGATCTCAAGATGCCCAAGCTCGCAACTCTTCGCCGCCCTATCGCCTTGCTCGTCGCTGCTGGCCTTCATGTCGCCGTCCTCGGCGCTGGGTTTTGGTCGGCGAGCCATGAGCCGAAACCGAAAGAGCCAACCGTCGTGACTGTCCTCACCGGTCATGTCGCGCAGGACGGCTCGGGGGATTTTCAGGCGACTGGATATCGTCAAGCACGCGTCGCTCAGCGATAACGGTTCGCGAGCCACGACCGTAGTCCGCGAGGTAACGCACCCGCCGCGCTTGCGGCGAAACCTAGCGCGCGAGGGAACGTCAGCTCGTCGACCCGGCGCTCGATCGCATCAGCCATGACCTTCGCGGCCCTCTCGGCAGACACGCGCTGCGGTGTCGGGTGTTTTGCGTGCGCGAGCATGGGCGTGTCGACGAAGCCGAGATGCAACGCGGTCACCGTCACTCCAGAAGCGGCCGCGTCGAGCCGAAGGCAGTCGAGCAGCATGCGCAAGCCCGCCTTGGGTGAGCAGTACGCGGCAGACATGGGGAGCGCGCCGAAAGACGCGAGCGAGCTCACGCCCACGAGGTGACCGCGTCCGCGCGCCATCATCGTGGGCAAGAGAGCGGTCAGCGTCGCGGCGGCGCCGCAATAGTTGATGTGGCAAGCATCAGCGATCGCCTCCCACGAAGTAGGATCCGTGTTTGGAGTCGCGCCCACACCAGCGTTCGCGATCACGACGTCGATCTCGTCGGCATCGTCCCACTCGCGAAGCCGCGCGACAGTCGCGCTCGTGTTCGCGACGTCGAGCACCATGGTCTCCACGGCCCCGCCGTTCGCGCGGATCTCGTCGGCGACGCGAGCGAGCTCCTGGTCCCGTCTCGCCGCGGCTATGACGCGCGCGCCACGTCCCGCGAGCTCGAGGGCAAGCGCTCGCCCGATCCCGCTCGAAGCTCCAGTGATCACGGTTCGACCCATGCCATAAGTCATAGAGCAGGTAAGATGGTCGGCGTGAGCCTCAAGAAGCTTGGTCCCGCTGTCCTCGTCGCCTTCGCGTTCGCGTCCAACGTCTCGGAGGCGCAGCGCGCAAGCGTGCAGCTCGCGGTCATCGCGACACCGCACGACGCGGACGCGACCTCGAGTGAGGTGCGCGTCATCAGCTTGGATACAGGCGCATCGCGCACTCTCGCGGCGCTGCATCATCCGTCAGGCGCCGTGGTCCGCGGAGACACACGATCTGGCGTCGTATTCGTCGTCTCAGACGAGGATGGTCCTGGGGATCGCTCATGGGGCGCGGCGCTCTATCGCGTAGATGGGCGCGTAGATGGCGCTGGTGCGCGGCGCTTGGTGGGTGGTGTGGGGCACGCTCGACGTCCGCTCGCGAGCGTAGACGGTTGGGTGTACGTAGAGCGCGGAACGGCAGGGCCCGATCCAACGGACGGCCGCTTGCGCGTGGATGACGTGCACCTCGACGCGGTCGATCCTGCAACCGGGGCGATACGTGCAGTCTACACGTTCAAAGGATATGCGCTCCACCTCGCCGGAGAGCAATCGGGGTCACTCATCGTCTATCGCGTGGGACCGCAACGCGCAGAGGTTATCTCGATCGACGCGAGCTCTGGCGCTATGAAGTCCAGCGTCACGGTGCCGCCTTACGCGCGCGATTTCAGCGTGGACGACGCGCGTCGCACGATGGTGTTCGCCGATCGCAGGAGCGACGCATGGACCGTCGAGCAGCTCGATCTCTCCACGTTCGCGCTGACGACAGTCTCGTCCGACCCTGACCAGCAGAGCTCGCCGCTCGCGCTGGTCGACGGATCGATCGCGCGCACTGCGCCACGTCGCAGCGGTCTGTCGATCGGCGGCAGGATCATCTCGCCGCTAGGCGCCGGCTTCGACGCGCCGCTCGCCTCGACGGACGACGGCGCATGGCTCGCGGTGCTCCACGTCCCGACCGCAGGCTTCGACGAGACCTATGCGTTGGAGAGCGCGACCTCCCGCACGGTCAAGATCGGCGGCGCCGAGCGGATCGACGCCGTTGGGTTCATGGGCGCTCGCAGCGGAGGTGCGCGATGAACGCGCGCATC
This sequence comes from Myxococcales bacterium, assembly GCA_025362165.1. Lineage (GTDB taxonomy): Bacteria > Myxococcota_A > Polyangia > Polyangiales > Polyangiaceae > JANYHY01. Next base: position 3,102 of record JANYHY010000788.1, read on the forward strand.
TCTCTGGTCGTCGTCTCCCTCGCGCTCATGTCGCGTGCGGCGCTCGCGTTCTGTCCGAGCTACACGCCGAAGGAGACCGCCGGTGGGCAGAACTGCGGAGTGGACCCCGCGCCTGGTACCAACCCTACGATCCCGGAGTGGAACTTGGTGTTCGCGAAGGTCGCGCCTGGCAAGGCTTCTTGGCTGACCGACGGCCCATCCATCGGAAACATCGGATCCGGCTGCGGCAAGCCCAATGTGACGACGCAAGTG
>JANYHY010000839.1 GCA_025362165.1 Myxococcales bacterium
CCACTTCCCCCTCGGAAATCGTCAGCTCGATCCCCCGCAGCACCTCGAGGGTCCGCCCCATGTGCTGGAAGGACTTCTGTACATTTTGAGCGATCACTAACGGGTTTGACACGGCCTTTTCCTATCACTCGTAGCGAAGCCCGTCGACCGGGCGAAGCTTGGATGCGGCGTGGGCCGGGTAGATGGTGGAGAGCGTGCAAATGGTGAGCGCGGCGAGGGCGACCATGAGGAAGTCCAGACCGCTGACCGTGATCGGCAAGCGATCGATGTAATAGACATCGGGATCGAGGCGCAGTCCGAACCAGGCCAGTCCGGTGCACAGCGCGAGCCCGGTTCCAACACCGAACACGGTGCCGATGGCGCCGATGATGACGCCCTCGGTCATGAAGGTGCGCCGTATGGTGTTGTCGGTGGCGCCGAGCGCTTTGAGGATGGCGATCTCTTTGCCCTTCTCGGTCACCATCAAGAGCAGCGTGCAGATGATGCAGAAGCTCGCGACCATGATCGCGATGAGCAGGATCGTGAAGGTGGCGACGCGCTCGAGCTTCAGTGCAGAGAAGAGGTTCTTGTTCATCTCGCGCCAGTCCCGCACGCGTAGATCCGGTCGCGCGACTGCCGTGGTCACGATGGGCGTGAGCTGATCGGCGCGCTCGCCGTCGTCCACGCGAACGTCGATCGCGCTGATCTTGTTCTGCGCCGAGAAGTACTCTTGCGCGGTGTCCATCGTCGTGTAGACGAGCGTCGCGTCGTACTCGTACATGCCGCTGTAGAAGATGCCGGCGACGCGGAACTTCTTGGTGCGCGGCATCACGCCCACGGGACCCAAGTCACCGAGCGGCGACACCAGCGTGACCTCGTCGCCCACGCACACGTGAAGCGTCTTGCCCAGCTCGCGGCCGATGATGATGCCGGGTCTGTACGGCGGCGATGTGTCGATCGCGGCCTTCACGGCGGGATCCAGATCGTCACCCAAAAACGATAGCTCGGAGCCCTTCGTGTACTGCTCGCCGCCAGGCCCGATGCAGATGACCTCGGTGGGTGGCAAGTGCGTGAGCTTCTCGGCGTGATCGAGATAATCGAATTGGCCTACTTCGATGTTGCGCGGTAAATCGATGACGTCTCCGATCGTCGTCGGGTCGACCCCCTTGACGATTACGCCTGCGAGGTTGGAGGCGCTCGCCATCATCACCTCGCCTTGCACGACGGGCGTCGCGCCGGCGACTCCCGGCAGAGCGCGGACTCTGTCGAGCGTGTCGCCGTACGCCTCGAATGGCTTCTGGCTGACCGTGTCGATCACGATGTGCGCATTGTTTCCCAGGATCTTGCGCTTCAAATCTTGGCTGAAGCCGCCCATCACGCTGATCACGGTGAAGAGCGCCATCGACGAGAGCGCGACGCCGCAGATCGACAGGATGCTGATCACCGTCAAAAAGCCGCTCTTCTGCGAGCGAACGTGGCGCGCGGCGACGAACAGCGTGAAGGTACGGCCCTCGAGTCGATCGAGCAGATATGGCAATAGGCTCGCGAGCAGCGCGAGGGTCGTCGTAGTACCGAAGACGATCGCGACGGCGCGGACGATCGCGTCTGTCGGTGTCCACGCTGAGCCGCGCACCGGAGGCAGACGAGAGACGGCGAACACGGCGGCAGCGAACGCAGAGGCAGAGACGAAGAGCGTCGCGCGGAGCAGCTTGTTCAAGCTGCGCGTGCCGTACTCGGGAATGAGCGGCTCGATGGGGCACGTGCCAGTCATGCGCGTGTACGCGTACGCCATGCCGGTGCCGTAGATCGGCGACACGATGCAGCCGGCGAGCCCGCCTGTCGCAGCAGCGGCGAACTGCGTCGGCCCGAGCGCGAGGTGATAGAGCCACAAGCTGCCCTTGTGCCCGCGCGTCGCGCGCCAGCTCTCGTGTAGCGCGGCCCAGAGGCCCATGCGACGATCCACGATGAAATATGGGGCGAGGATGAACCCGAGGTTGAAGATGCCGAGCGTGGGCGTGACGGCGAAGAGCACCTGCAAGAGAACGAACAAGAGCATCCGCGGCGCTTGCAACGCATGACGCGGCAACGATCCGAGGCTCACACGCTCTCCGCGCGTGGCGGCGATGCGCATCGCACATATCCCGCCCATCAAGAGCGCGATGGGGATCGGCGTGAGCGCCAGGCCGATGCCGATGCCGTAGAGCAGACGCACGGTCTTGCCGTTCTCGAGCGGAACGCCAGCGAGCCAGAGGCGCGCGATCCAGACGCCGAGCCAACCACAGCCAGCCGTCAAGACCACCTCTAGAAGCTGCGCGAGCGCAAGCGGCGCGCGCACTCCGCGCCAACCTATGCCGACGGCCTCACCGACGGTCCACGGCTGCGGGATCTCCGAGACCTGAGCTGTTGGCTTCTTCTTGTTGCTCACTCAGCCCCCCCGCTCCTTTGCCGCATGAGCGGAAACAAGATCACGTCTCGGATGGAAGGTTGATTCGTCAACATCATGCACAGTCGATCGATGCCCATGCCGAAGCCCGCCGCAGGTGGCATGCCGTGCTCGAGCGCGCAGACGTAGTCCTCGTCGAAGTCCATCGTGTCCTCGGCGCCGCGCGATTTCTTGTTCACTTGTTCGCGGAAGCGCGCCGCTTGATCGTCTGGATCGTTGAGCTCGCTGAACGCGTTGCAGAGCTCGCGCCCGTGGACGAACAGCTCGAAGCGGTCCACGAGATCGGGGCGCACGTCGTTCCTGCGAGCGAGCGGCGAGGTCTCGAACGGGTAGTCCTTCACGAACACCGGCACGCTACGAGAGCCGTCTCTCGTGCGGAAATCCTCGGCCAAGAAGGGCTCCACCAAGTACTCGTAACAAGCGAAGAGGCGCTCGCCGTCGTTGTCGCATTTGCCCATGCCCTTGCGGAAGTTCGACCAATCGATCTTCTTGCTTCGCGCGCTCGACTTGGACCACTCCTTCATCGAGTCCACGAAGTCGGCGCGGAGCATCGCGACGAGCCCCATGCCCCCGTCCGCTCCGATCGCCGTCTGCCACGCGCCGATCTCCGTCTTCTTCGCGCCGTGCGCGACGGCGTCGCTCATCGGCAATCGCACGAACGGCTCGGAGAGCGCGAACGGACGCTCCTTGGCCCAAGTCGCGTGCGTCTCCGGTAGTGCCCTCGCGAGCTCGCCGTCGATGGCACGCAGCATCGTCTCGGTGAAGTCCATGAGCGTGTCGTACGTGGCGTATGCCCAGTAAAACTCGATCATCGTGAACTCTGGATTGTGCCGCGTGGAGATCCCTTCGTTGCGATAGCAGCGACCGATCTCGTACACGCGCTCGAGCCCGCCCACGACGAGTCGCTTCAAATATAGCTCCGGCGCGATTCGAAGGAAGAGGTCCATGTCGAGCGTGTTGTGATGCGTGTTGAACGGGCGCGCCGCGGCGCCGCCGATGAGCGTGTGCAGGGTAGGTGTCTCCACCTCCAAGAACCCTTGGTCGTCCAGGATCTTCCTGACAGCGCGCACGATCAGGCTGCGCGCGCGGAACGCCTCGGCCACCGCAGGGTTGGCCACGAGATCGACATAGCGTTGGCGATACCGCTGCTCTACGTCCGTCAGTCCGTGCCACTTCTCGGGCGGCGGGCGCAGCGTCTTGGTGATCACGCGGATGCGCAGGGGCTCGACGGAGAGCTCGCCGCGCTTGCTCGCCGTGAGTGAGCCTTCGGCCTCGAGGAAGTCCCCGACGTCGAGGTCATCGAGTCGCGTGTACTCTGCACCCATCTTCGACTCGCTCAGCAACAGCTGCAGCTCGCCGGTGCGATCCCTCAGCCGGATGAACGTGAGCGCGCCGTTGTCGCGAATGGCGATGACCCGACCGTGCACGTGAAACGCCTTGCCCGCCGCGAGCTCGTCCACCTTCTCCGTGATGTATTTGCCGTTCTCCATCCCGCTCGCCGCGAACGCGCGCAGCACGGAGAGATCGTACGTGGAGGAGTTTGGGAGCGTCGGCTTGGCGTCGTTCGCAAACGGGTTCTCCCCACGAGCGCGGATGGCCTCCGCCTTGGAGCGGCGCGCCTCGATGAGCGCGTGCTCTGCAGAGCGTTGCTCGGGCGTCGTGTCGGGGACCTTTGTGTCTCGCTGTTCGGACATCGCCCGAGAGCGTCTAGTGCGCGTGCTCGCGTGCGTAAAGGCAGCGCGTCAGCGCTCGAAGTGAATGCGGAAGCTCTTGGTGGATGCGATCGGCGAGCCGTCTCGATCGAGCGCAGGCAAGAAGGACTCGCGCAGCGCACAAGCGCGCGCTTCGCGACCGAAGCCGTGACCAGGGTCCTGACCGATGGATACGCTCGACGGTCGTCCGTCTGCGCCTACGCTCACCGTCACGGTCGAGTACGCGTCGTCGATCTGATCTTGGTCAGCCTCGGGCGGGAAGGGGCAATGCCACTCGGCGCCATTCGCGAGCTGGATCCCGCGCGATCGATCGGGGCCAGGATTGGCGCCCGCTTGCGGGTTGTTGCTCGTGCCTGTTCCGCCGGGCACGCCGTTCGGCTTGGCGTGTTGATTGTAGACTGCATCTTTGCTCGTCCCGCTGCTCGTCGTGATGCCGCCCGCGTACGTGTCCGCAGTACCGGACACGAACATGTTCGTGAGGTCCTCGACGTCGTCGGGGTTCGGCGGAGCCGTGAGCACCGCGCCTGCTTGCGCCGGCGGAGGCGGCGCGGCCTCGTGTGTAGGGGCCTTCATGTCGAGTTTTTCGGGCGTTGGATCCGGCGGAGGAGGAGGCAGAGGCGGAGGTTTCGCCTTCTCTTGCTCGATCTCGTACGTCTCATTGAGTCGATCGCCCACGTGCTCGGCGACGCGCCGATCCCAGTCGAGCAACTCGACGGGGATGAGGTACGTGCGGATGAACGCGCCCAAGTGGAAGAACACCGCGATGCCGAGCGTCACCGTCAATACCAGCCACGCGTCTCCGTTGAGCGCGAGGATGCGCCCAAACGGCTCTTTGTCGCGCCCTTTGGAGGACGCCGCGCGATAGGGCGACTGTGCAGCGTGTTGCATGTTTACTTCTGAGGGACGATGCCGCCTGGGACAGGCGCGACCGGCGAGACGCCGAAAGCGATCTTTGTCACGCCGGCCTGCTTGAGCAAGTCGAGCACGTGAATCACGCGCCCGTGCGGCACGCTGCTGTCTGCCTTGATGACGACGCGCAGCTCGTTGTTCTTCTTCTGCGCGTCTTGCGACAGCTGGAAGATCGCTTCGTCATTGGGGATGGGCTTGCTGTCGACTTGCGCCGAACCATCCGCGAGCAACACGACGGAAAATACGCTCTGCGCCTGGGTGCCTACCGCCGCCTTTGGGAGATCGAGGGGGATCGACTGCGAGACGATCACCTTGGAGACGACCATGAAGATGATGAGGAGCACCAAGGTCACGTCGACGAGCGGCGTGACGTTGATGCCGACGATCCCCTCGTCGGTGTCCTGCGCGCCACCCGCCACTAGTGCCTCCATTCATTTGAATGGACGGCACTAGGAAATTCGCGGGAGCGAATTTCGAGT
>JANYHY010000014.1 GCA_025362165.1 Myxococcales bacterium
TCTTGGCGCCGTTCGGACACTTGGTGAACGACTTGCCCATGGTCGGAGGCGCTGGCGGACCCGAGACGAAGATCGTGCCCTCGATGACTCCGGTCGGGCCAGTGTATGGAGGGGCGTGCGTCGGATTGACCATGTCCGCCACCGAGCCCGTGGGGACCGGCGTGACGTTCATAGGCACGGACGGGTTCGCGCTAGGCGCGGCGTCCACCGCCAACGCAGTTGGCGAAGGCTTGTTGTCGGCCGGCGGGTCCTTCGTACAAGAAACCAGCGGAATCGCAGCGAGCGCCGCAACAAGGGTGGCGATCAGGGGCTTGTTTCTAGGCATCGCCGTGGAGCCTACAAGATTCATTCCGTGTTCGGCCTTCAGCCTCACGTGCGGTTCGTGCGACGCTCAAGAAGGAATCATCTGGGTGGCCGCCGCGAGCGCGATGTCCAGCGACTTGCCTGGCGTGAGACCCAAGAAGATGACGATGAGCGCGCTCGCGATGAGAGCAGCCGTCACGTAACCAGACTTCATGGGCGTGGCGACGGGCGCGCCAGCAGCGGGCTCGCGCATGTACATGTAGACCAAGACGCGGAGGTAGTAGTAGGCGCCTAGCACGCTGTTCAACAACGCGATGATGGTGAGCCAGTAGAGGCCCGCGCTCATGGACGCGCGGAAGACGAACCACTTGCCGAAGAAGCCAGCCGTCGGCGGGACGCCCGCGAGCGAGAGCAAGAACAGCGCGAACGCTAGCGCCGCCGCGGGGTGTCGTCGGCCAATTCCAGCGAGGTCTTCGTAGCTCACTGCCTCGGCGCCCTTGCGACCGCAGAGGATGAGCGACCCGAACGCGCCCGCCGTCGACGCGGTGTAAGTCAGCAAGTAAAAGAGCACGCTGCCGACGCCGTCGCCCGAGCGAACCGCCGCGACGACTCCGACGAGGATGTAGCCAGCGTGCGCGATGCTCGAGTACGCGAGCATGCGCTTGACGGACTCTTGCCGCCCCGCGACCAAGTTCGCCACGGTCATCGTGATCACCGCGATGATCGCGAGTACGGGCGGCCAACCCGTGGACCACGACGACGACTGCGCGTCTGCGAACACACTGCCGAGGATGCGGAGCATCATGGCGAACCCGCCAGCCTTCACGGCGACCGCCATGAAGGTCGTCGCGGGAGTGGGCGCGCCTTCATAGGCGTCGGGCGTCCACATGTGGAACGGCACCGCGCTTACCTTGAAGGCGAGACCCGCGAGCACCAACAGGAGCGCGACCACCAACATGGGCGCGTGCGCGGCGGCAGCGATCACCGGCGCGTCCGGGTTGGGCGTGTGCGCAGAGAGCTGAGCGATGGCTGTGGCGATGCCACCGAGGTCTGTGTGCCCAGTGGCGCCGTAAAGCAGCGCGAATCCGTAGAGCATGAGCGCGGCAGCGAAAGAGCCGAGCAAGAAATATTTCAGCGCACCTTCTGCGGAGCGCGGCGAAGCGCGACGGAACGCGCTCAACGCATACGCGCCGATGCTCATCGTCTCGAGACCGAGGAAGATCGTGAGGAGATCGCCCGACGACGCGATCATCATCGCGCCGAACGTGGAGAACAACAGGAGCGCGTAGAACTCGCCGCGATCGAGGTTGTGCTCCGGCAAGTATCCGCCCGCCAGCAACGCGGCCAGACCGCCGCCGATGCACAAGAGCACGTCGAAGAAGAGAGAGAAACGATCGACGATGATCCAAGGCTGGATCTTCTCGACGCCGTCGATGTGACCCACGCCGAACCACCACACGCCCATGGCGCAGGCGGCCGTCGCGAAGAACACCATGGTCGCGCCGATCGCGAGACCGCCTCGCTGCTTGGCGAAGGCCTCCGCGAGCATGAGCAACAACGCTCCACCGCCGAGGACGATGAAGGGAGAGAGCGCGAACGAGAGGGGCATCATTGGTCGGCCTGCTCAGTGGTCATGGCTGCGGGTGAGAACACCACTGGTGTCGCCTCTGGCCTGCGCGCCATGAGACGAATCGGCCCGTCGTAGTACATCGGCGGCGGGTGCGCTTCGATCCGTGCGCTGTAGTCGTTCAAGACGCGATCGGTCGCGCCCTTGATCGGGTCGAGGAAGATCCTCGGGAACAACCCGATCACGAACACCATGATGAGAAGCGGAGTGATGGCGATGAGCTCTCTGCCGTTGATGTCCGCGAGGTGCTTGTTCTCTGGCTTGGTGATGGGACCGAAGAACATTTTCTGTACGACCGACAGCATGTAGAGCGCGCCGAAGATCACGCCGATCGTAGCACCGACGGCCTGCACGCCGTTGAAGTGGCCGAGGTGGGTCGAGACGAACGTGCCGGTGATCACCATGAACTCGCCGACGAACCCGTTGGTCGTGGGGAGCCCGATCGAGGCGAGCGTCGCGATGAGGAAGAACACCGCGTACACGGGCATCACCTTGGTGAGGCCGCCGAAGTCAGCGACCTGGCGCGTGTGTCGGCGATCGTAGATGACGCCGACCAGGAGGAAGAGCGCCCCCGTCGAGATGCCGTGGTTGACCATCTGCAGCACCGCGCCCTCCATGCTCGAAGGAGTGGCCGCGAAGAGGCCGAGCATGACGTAGCCGAGGTGAGCGACGGATGAGTAGGCGACGAGGCGCTTCACGTCGTCTTGCTTCCACGCGCACAACGCTCCGTAAAGGATGCCGCCGAGCACCGCGACTCCTGCGAGGTTCGCAGCGAACTCCGCGCACGCCTCGGGGAACAGGCCCATGCAGAAGCGGAGGTAGCCGTAAGTTCCGAGCTTCAGCATGACCGCGGCCAGCACGACGCTTCCGGCGGTGGGCGCTTCTGTGTGCGCATCGGGCAGCCACGTGTGCACCGGGAACATGGGGACCTTGATCACGAACGCGATCGTGAAGGCGAGCCAGAGCCAGACTTGGATGTGATGAGGGAGCACCACGCGCTGCAGCTCGAAATAGTCGAACGACGCAAAGCCGCCTGTGATTCGCCCATACGAATGGGCGAGGTACAGGAGAGCCGCGAGGAGCAGGACCGAACCCGCCATCGTGTAGAGGAAGAACTTGATCGCGGCCTTGATGCGGTTCTGACCGCCCCACACGCCGATCATCACGTACATCGGCACGAGCCCGAGCTCGAAGAAGACGTAGAAGAGGAACAGATCGAGCGAGAGGAACGCGCCGAGGAGCGCGCCTTCCATCATCAGGAGCGCGAAGCACCAATCCTTCATGCGCGTCGAGACGGAGCCGAACGAAGCGTACGCAGCGATCGGCACGATGAACGTCGTCAGGAGCACGAGCCAGAGCGAGATGCCGTCGAGCGCGACGTGATAGTGGATGCCGAAGCGCTGGACCCACACGATGTCTTGATTGAAGTGAAAGTCGCGGCCCATCTCGACCCGCAGGAGCGGCAGGCTCGCAAAGAGCGTCGCGAACATGACGAGCATCGTCGTCACTTGGATCGCACGGTGCGACTGTCGAGGGATGAACAGCACGAGGAGCGCGCCCGCGATCGGCACCGCGCCGCCGTGGGCATGCTGGCCACGGTGACGCGGGCGGTCCACTACGCGCACCAGCACGGTATCTTGCACCGGGACATCAAGCCGGCCAACATCCTGATCGACGCGCAGGGGCAGCCGCACCTGACGGACTTCGGGTTGGCGAAGCGCGTGCAGGCCGACGCGAGCCTTTCGCCCACGGGGGCGATCGTCGGCACGCCGAGCTACATGGCGCCGGAGCAGGCGGCGCCGGGGCGAGGCCCGTCGGGTTCCGGCGGGGGGCTGACGACGCGGGCCGACGTGTATAGTCTGGG
>JANYHY010000032.1 GCA_025362165.1 Myxococcales bacterium
ACTTGGCGCCCAGCACCGCGATGCCGCCGCGGCCGGCTCGCCCTGCGACTTCGCTGGTGGTCGAGCCAGCGCCCTTCGTAGACGTTGCGCTCTCGGGCTCGGCGACGCTCACGGCGAGCAGCACTACCCCGACGGGCGCACAGCCGCCAAGCGCTTCTTCGTCAGCGTCCGAATGCGATCGCTGGGAGCGACAAGAGCACGTCATGATCCAAGCGGAGCCCGCACCCGCTGGCGCGAGACATCACGTGCACGGGATAGCCCGAGCCGACGCTGTGGCCTCGATCACCGACGAGCACGGCTGTGCTCGTGAAGGAGAGGCCCCGCAGATCATATCCAGGTGTCGGTCCGAGAGCCGTCGCGCCGAGAGCGCCTGTCTTCGCATCGAATGTGGTCAGCCACGTGCGATTGACCGAGCTAGCGTCCGCGACGATCGCCACGCCGCACGCTCCGTCCGGAGAGATCGCGACCTGCGCGACACTCCCTCCCAACGTCACTTCGGAGACGATGATGGATGCGGTTCGCGTCACTGGGTCGAACCTGACGACACCAGCCTCGGACTCGCCCGACACGCTGAAATCGCCGGGCGCCGCGAACCAAAGTGAGCCGGAGCTCGTCGGCCACGCAGCTCCGAACGGGTTCCGCGCGCCGAGATCGATCGAACCCTCCACTTGCAGAGTCGTCGCGTCGACGATCACCAAGAGTCCGGTCTTGGTCGCGCGGGGGTACGGAGTGGCTGTGTCGTCCAACCTCCCGACGACCACGAGTGCCTTCGATCTGCCATCGAGGATCGCAGACATCACGGCGCCCGCGTTCGGGTGTCCGTCTGGGTCGAAGGACGACAGATCGACGACCGAGGGCGCGCCGGCGGGTGAGAGGGAGATCGCGGAGGGCGAGAGATACCGCGAGACGAACAGCGCGCCGCTCGGGAGCACGGCGAGGTCCTGGGGATCAGTGGTGGACTCACCCGCGCGATCCGTGGAGATCGTGGACGTGCCGCGCCCACACCGGTCGAGCTCGAAGAGCGCGTCACGATCACGGGCGAGCAAGAACGCGCGGCCGACGCTCATCGCGAGAGCTGGATCTCCGCCGAGCTGCGAGCCAGACAACAGCCTTGATTGCCCCGCGAGCGTGAGCCAGCCAACCTGCGTGGATTGATAGTCCGTGGTCACGACGACGATGGCGTCGCTCGGACAGTCGCCGCTCGCGACAGGCGCAGAGCCGCAACCCAACACCAACACCCCAACCAGTACTCTTCGCATCGGACGCTCCGGTCGCGTAGCTCGCGCGACGGCTCGAGGGCGGTGCTCGAGGAGCGCCGCATCGAAGAGGAGAGGTCTGGCTCTCGGACGAAGGTCCGATCACAGTAGCGGCACTGCCCCGGGGTCACACCGGATTCACTCCAACTTCGACCCGTGAATCGTTACAGCGCCTGCGCATGCGCGGCAACGGTCTCCGCAGCGCTACTGCATGTGCTTCGGATCGGCGAGCGTCCCGTTCGGCTTCAAGCCAGCAGAGCGCCAGCGAGCCTCTTCGTCCGGCAAGTTGAGTGATGGCGGTGGCGTCACGTCGCGGATCTCCACGCTGCTGCCAACACCGTCCGGGCCCGGCTGCACGCGAATCCGCAGGTACACGTTCGGCGAGGCGGGAGCGCGGACGTTCTCGAAGAGCGTCGCGCTCGCGCCAGACGTCACCGAACCATCACCGACGCGCGCCCTGAAGTAGTTCGCGACGTTCTCGGGAGACGCGGTCCCGCTCGCATACACGACTTGGACGAACGCGTTGTCCACGTGTAGGTCGCGCGGCAGCAGAATCGTGAGCGCCTTCTCCGAACCCTCGAGCAGCTCCCCCTTAGCAAGGTGATCCACAGGCATCTCCGAGCTAGCGCTACCAACGGGAGTCGCGTCGACGACGGGCGACTCCTTCTGACAAGCCAATCCCAAAGCAAGCACGAGGAGCGCGGTGGTTTTCATCGAGACCGAGCGAGCCCTAGGAGCGGACGAGGAGCCGTACTTCCGTACGGCGACGACTCCCGACAACGGGATCGCGAAGGTATCGATGAAAAACACCACGCTACTCGACGACGGCGGCCCAGGAGTCGACGATGGTCGAGGTCTTGGGCTTGGGCAAGGTAATACCGTTCCCACCTCCGACGAGCTTGACGCCGCCGTTGCCGTTCTTTGCGCCAGCCGAAGCGAGGAGCGAGTAGTCGCCGCTCGTCACGCTGCTCGCGGTGTAGTGCGTGCCGCCGACGTAGCTGTCGCTGCTGCTCGTGAGGCTCGCGCATGCGGGCGTGAAGTTCACGCTCACGCCTGGGATGACCTTGCCCGCCAACGACGGATCGACCGAAGCCACCGCGACATAATCAGGCAGCGGGTTCACCGGCACCACCGGGTTCTGGAGCTTCGGGATACCTCCGAGCGACAGATCCGACGTGTCCTTCGGCGTGACGAAGTCTCGGCCCCACATCTTGGCGACGCCGCCGTTGCACGACTGCAAGTTCCCGCCAGCCGCGTAGGTGGCGAAGTAGAGCACGCTGTCGAAGATCGCCATCGGCCCCGAGACGCGCTCGCCGTTCGTGAAGGGCAAGTACCAGTTCATCGTCGCGCGGAGCTTCGTCCCGTCGGAGATCTCCGTCGTCGAGTAGACGTAGTTGCTGCCAGTCCCCGTGTACGTCTCCGTGTCGCCAGTCGCCAGCGTCACGACGAGCTGCCCTTTCCGATCTACCGCGAGCACGGGATAGATCTGGATCGGCTGACCGTCGTTGTAGGACACGTTCGAGGTGTCGACCTTCTGATTGTACGCGTCGAGATAGAGCTCGCCCGTCCACGCTTGGGGGTTGGTGGCGGTGAGGTTGAAGCGCCACATCGTTCCATCAGCATCGCCGACGAACAACTTCTGCGCGACCGCACCAGCCTCCGACGGGTACACGACCGGGACGCCCGTCATCGGGGAGTCGAGCGGCGTCTCGGCAAGACCAGCGCGCTTGGCGTCGATGAGCGCCTGCGGTGTGTCTGCCAAACGCGAGAACGTGCGAAGCACCTCGCCCGTGTCCAACCGCACGACCGTCAGCGATCGCCCAGGCACGTTCTTCCCAGGCGCCGCCCAGCAGCGCACGAAGTCACGGCGCGTCCAACCCGTGGGCGCCGCATCGTTTCCAGGAGTTCCCAAGCGCTTGCAGCTTCCGCCCACTGCGCCAGTGTCGATGCCGCCCGGAAGGATCGCGACGCCGACCTCGTGCGGACCCGCCCCGTCGAGATCCGCGAAGACCGTGGTAATCGTCGGGGTGCCCGAGTGCTGGCCGAACAGCGCACGGTCTGGGACGCCCTTGATCGCCGGGACGTCCGTGAGCTGCCACAAGAACTGCGGGCCCTTGGTCAGATCCGTGTTCGGCGTCGGATCCGTCACGTCGATCGCGTAGTAGCCGCGCTGTTGCGCGCCGAAGCCAGCGACAAGCGCGGTGTGCCAGTCGCTTCCCGAGAGGATGGTCCCCTTCGCGCGATCGAACACCACGTCTCGCACGATCGGCGCGCCGTCCAGTAGCAGCTGGTGATTGCCAGGGTACGTGCTCAGGATCTTCGGGAGCACCGCCGGCGGGACGAAGCTCCATAGCTCGCTCGTGTCGCGTGTGGTGCCGTCGTCGACGGTCGTCGCGTTGAAGGCGTGCAACAAGCCGTCATTCGTCGGCGCATACACGACGGTCGGCCGCCCAGACCATGTGCTCGCGAACGACTGGTAAGACTCGTCGCGGATGAGCGCGCTCGGGCGCGGGGTGATCGTGGGCGTCGCGTGGAAGATGTCGCCCATCGGCGAGGTCGCGCGCGAAGCGAACGGAGCGAACGTCGCGTCGGGCATCGCGTCGGTCGTCGGCATTGCCATCACGAAGTTGAGCGCGAGGTCCTTGCATGCCACAGGAGTGAGGAAGCTCGTGTTCGACGCGTTGCCGCACGACGTGTTGTTGATGTTGAGGTGCGCTGGCGTGAGCCCGCTCAGAACGGTGGCTGGAGCGACACCGACCAAAGACGACGTGGCGCCGTACACGCCGAGGTGATCGTCGCCGTGCACGCCAGGCAGCAGCTTCGAGATGTTCATGCGGAGCGTCGAGTCAGACGCGACCGCGTTGTTGGCGACCTCTGCCTTCACCGTGCGGAACTGCCGAGACGTGCCCTGCAAGAGGAGGTTGCTCGCGTAGTCGTCGCCTGCGGCTTGCGTGATGACCGGCGGCGGCACGGTGTACGTGCCATTGCTGAGCGTGCACTGATAGCGCTCGCGCTGGACGTTGCCGACCCAAGGCTTGCCCGGAATCGGCGCGAACGACGCCAAGAAGAGGCTCGCGTTCGTCACTTTCTGGTTCGCGTTGGTCGACGGGCTGCCGATGACCGGAGAGAACGCGGGCACCGTTCGGGTGGTCTGGTTCGACGCGATGTTCGCGATGATCGCGCCGAGCGCCTTGTTCAAGTCGCCTGGCGTGTCCGCGAAGTACGCGCTCTGCGTGCCGCCTGCGATGGCGATGCGCTCTAGCTCGCAGCACGCGCCGTAGAGGTCTTGCTTGGTCGGGTCAGAGCACACGGCATTCAGCGTTCCGTTGGTGACGAGGCTCGAGCACTGCACGAGCGTGTTGCCGTCCTTGATGGAGCTCACCGCGAAGCCGATCACGAACGTCTTGACCACGTGCTGGCCAACGCCGCCGGTGGACAGCTCCTGCGCGATCGTCTCTGGCAACTTGTATGGGCACACCCCGGGCTTCTTGGGGTCGCTAGGGTTCGCCGCGCAAGCAGGGCGGAGATCCAAGTTGGGCGCGCCGTCTGTGATGTGAATGATGTACTCGTCGCGGCAGTTGCCTTGGACGAACGGGTCCGTCGCCTGTGGGCCCTGCGGATCTTGCCAGAAGTAATACTCTGCATCGGCGAACATGCCGGCTGTCGGCGTCGCGCCATTCGGCCGCATCGCGGCGATAGCTTGCTGGATCTGATCGTTCTGAGCTTCGACCACGGCGAGCGGCGCTGCCGGATCGCTCGGCGCCATGATGAAGCGGCCTTCCCACGGAGGCGCCGCCGGATTTCGCCCACCCACCTCGAAGAACTGCGACGTGGTGCAGTCAGCGGGGTGCCCTTGGATGCCCGAGCCTCCCGAGTTCCACCCGTTGAAGTAGCTCCAAGACCCGTCGAACGGCGTGTTCGGTGTATTCTGCACGCTCACGCCGAACCCGTCCGCGCCCGTGCCGTTGGCGGTGTCTTGGTCGTACGTCATCAACCCGAAGCGAATCATGTCGCGCGCGGAGTCGAGCACGCCGTCGGGGTACTGGTTGAAGACGCACGTGTGACCCGTGTTGGTTCCATCGTTCGTCCAACCGAGCGTGTACGAGGCGAGCGAGTTCGCAGGCCAGTCCGTCGCCTTGCTGGCGCCGCCCACACCACGACCGCTCGGGCCGACGCCGACGCCGTTCGCCGCTCCAGGCAACCAACCTGGACCGACGACGCAGGCGTTCGCGTTGTTGCCCGACGCGGGTCGGTGGAACGGCAAGAAGTAGTCGGTGTCGTAGGGTTGCTTGCCGTTGATCTGGTACTCGAGCGCGAACTTACCGTTGCGCGCACGCGACTGCGCATCGCAGCTGTAGAACGGCGCGACCGATCCCGTGAGCGATTGGATCGCCGTTCCCCATCGGTTAGGCGTGCTCGCGGTGCCAGCGACGCACTTCGATCCAGCGTTTGCTTCGGGGTCGGTACCGTCGATCATCTTCTCCATCGAGCCAGATGTGTCGAGCAGGATGATCGCGTTCGGCATCGGCGGGTTGACGTCCACCTGTTGCGCGCGGGCGTCCTTCGCGGCGAACGCCGCAGCGCCGCAAACGAGCGCGAACAGCGCGCCGGATCGCACGGACCGAATCGTTCGAGTCGCGTTGCGTGACCGCCCACGTGCACTCTTTGAGTTCCGAATAGAGATAGTGAGATGGGTCATGGGTTTCTCATTTCGGGCAAGGCTGCGGGCCAGCGGTGATTCGTCCGCGCGACGTCTCGAGGCTCTCGGAGCCGTAGAGCGCCGTAGGCGGGAGGTTCTGGATCAAGTTCGTGTCAGGCTGCGTGATGCCGACAGAAGTAACTGTATATTGCACGTAACACATCGGCATATTGGTGCCGTTGCCAGCCACCGGCGCGGCCTGCGCGGGGTCCGTAATCTCCACGAAGAAGTCTCCAGAGATCGCGAACGGACCCAAGCTGCCGGCGGTGGAGGTGCCGTCGAACTTCTCCACGGCCTTCACGTTGTTGCCGTACAGGTTCTTGCCCCACACACTCGAGAGCTCGGCGGCGCCCATTCGGCGACACGCTTTGGAGAGGTCGGCAGCGGTGACCTGCACGCCTTGCAACGACACGCAGTTGGAGTCGCGCTTGGTGGGGTCGCGCATCAGGCTCAAATAGAGCGGCGCGTTCGTGCCGTTCATGTCGTTGGCTGCCGCAGCGACTCCGTACTCGGAGAGGTAGTGGGTCTGCGCGGCCTGTCGCCCGTAGCCGCTCGTCTTCACCTCAGTGCTCGCCGCCGCGAGCGCGTAGAGACCCAAAGACGCGAGGACCGCGAGCGTCATCGACACGATGAACACGATCGCGCCGCGTGAGCGACGTCGCGCGCGAGCGCGATGCTTGGCGAGGAAGAGAGCAGACATCAGAAGAACACCCTCCCTTGGTTGGGCAGCGCGACCTCGGTCGTCGTGGTGCGGACGCGCGTCCAGCCATTTTGGCCAGCGACGCAGCCGCCGGGGATGATGCAGTAGCGCAGCGGGTAGATGTCTTGCTGCGTGTTGGCCTTGGGGGCGATGAGACCTGCAGCGCGATCCGCGATGCCTGCGCGAGTCGACACACGCACACGCACCGAGCGGATGCGCTGCGGCTGCACGGTCAGCCCCTTCGTGACGTCATCGGCGATCTTCGCGTTGCTCGCGTCGGAGAGGCCATACACGGTGAGCACGCGAGGCACGGTCGCGCTCAAGCCCAAGTCCGCGCTGAAGCCGAATTTCAGGTCGATCGCGTACTCGGCGATCACCTCCGTTTGCGCTGTGAGGTTGCCCGAAGCGTTCACGTAGGTGCGCAACAGATCGTACTTGAGGCCGTCTTTTTGGATGATCGGCGTGTACGCGAGATCGCCCGCGTTGCCTTTGTCGAGCGGACGAATCTCCCATTGCACGATCTGCACGGGGTTCACGAGGAGGTTGGCGCCCCAACCAGACGCGCCGCCGTTCGCTGAAGTATCGGTGGACGTGAGCACCTTGAACTGTCCCGCGTTCGCCACATCGATCCACCCAGTGGGCACGCCGCCGTTCGCTGCGTAACCCGCGGTCGCGACGCCGGTGCACGTCGGCACGTATTGGAAGTGGCCGGTGTCGTCCTCGATGCGAACCAAGAACTGCTCGCCAGCGACTGGCTGGAACATTCCGCGCATCGTTGCGTCGGGATCGGGTGTACCTCGCACGCGCCACATCGACGGCGTGTCCATGTTCAACCACATGCGCTGCCCGGTGCACGCGCCCCCGCCTTGATCGAGCTGGCGCACGGGATAGGCTTCCGTCGAGGTGAAGTTGCCAGCGATGCGGAGGGCGTCCGGCGTGAGCTGCGTGTTGTCGTTGAGCCCAGAGAGCTTCGCGGTGTTCGCGAGCGAGCCGGCCGAGTAGAGGCGAATACCCGCGAGGCGCCCGAGCCCAGCGAACGTCGTGTTGTCGGGGAGGTTCGTCGACTGACTCGGCGGCTTCGCGATGAACGGATCGATCTGGATGTTCGCGCTGCTCTGATAGCCGGCGCGCAGCAGATCGTTGCGGATCCGCTCCACCGCGGTTCGCAGCTGCATCTCTGCGGTCGCCGTGCGGGTCTCCTCGTGGAACGAGTTGGTGGCGTCGTTCGACAGCGCCACGACCGAGACACCAATCAAGAGGCCGCACGTGAGCGAGACCATCAGCTCGATGAGCGTGAAGCCCCTCGCTAGACGCGTGCGCCTCATGGCTGCACGTTCATCCTGACAGCGCTGACCAAGTAGACGAAGTGGTACACGTCCGTCTGCATATCGAGCGCGTTCTGCGGGACCTGGTTGCAGAACGCGTCGTCTTGTTGCGCGAGGATCTGGCTCGGCCAAAAGACGCGCACCTCCACGCGAAGCAGCGACGTGTCGCTGGCGAGCGGTGTGACGCGGAGGTTGGTGCAGTACTTGAGGCCCGTCGTGCCGAGGGTCGTGCCCTCCGTCTGGGCTGTGGTAGTCGGCAGATCGCGTGCGAGCGGGTCGAAGCCAGCGCTCTCGACGTCGTTCTGGCTTCCAGCGATCGCCAGACGCGCCTTTGGTTGGAACCAAACTCCCTTGATGTTCTCGTTCACGAGCGTCGCGTCGGGCAGGTTGGTCGACGGGCCTGTGTCCGAGGGAGTCCAGAGCATCGCGTCGCGCTTGACGCGATCCATCCACTGGCGACCAATCGCGTTCGCTTCGTCCATGTTGCGCGCGTCTTGGTTGCCCTGGATCGCCGCCTTCTGCATCGAGATCACGCCAGCCGCGCCGATGGCGAGGATGGTGAGCGACATCATCACTTCAATCGCAGTAAAGCCGAGAGAGTTGGCGCGGCGCATGGCTTTATTTCTCCGCCAATCCAGCGGGCAGCGTGGTGATGAGCCGCGAGTTGCCCGACGACGGGATGATCACCGAGCGCATCATCCCCTCGAGGTTGGCGGCGTTGATCACCGTCTGCCCTGCGAGCAAGCGCGCGACGTCCACCTGGATGCTGCCGACGAAAGGCACCGCGGGCGAGAACGTCGGCGTCGCCGCGCCCTTGTAGAAGTAGGCGTGGCCGGCGGGCGTGAAGCAAATCGCGACGAACGTCTCCGGGGTCCCAGCGCCCTTCGAATCGTAGACGGTGATCTGAGAGGTGATGTTGTAGTCGGTCTCCATCGGCCCGTTGAGATCGACGCCGTCGATGAAGTTGTTGGCGACGTCACCGTCGACCCACGAGCTCGCCGTCGGATTCGAGCAGGTGGCGCGCGGCGTGCGGGCGGTGCCAGCATTGTTCGCGTTGGCGTCGACTGCTTCGTACATCCGATACCTGCCGTTGACGTTGCCCGCCATGTCGAACGAGATCATCGTTGCGGCGCCGCGTCCGATCGCGTGCGTGCGAGCGTTGCGTACGAGCTCTAGGATCGAGCCTGCGTCGTTGTACACCCAGCGATCCTTGCGACCCTTCTGCAACGACGGGATGGCGAGCGCCGCCAAGATGCCGATGATGATGACCACGACCGCAAGCTCGATAAGCGTGAACCCGCCATCCGCACGTCTTCGCGCACGTCGTCGCACAGCGCCCCCCGCACTAGGTTGGGTCGAACAGGTGCGCGCGAGATGGAGAGCCATCGAAGGGGGTAGAGCAAGGCCCATACCGCCAGGCGAAGGCGGACTTGATCGTCAAATGGCAGGCAAAACGCGCATGGGAGTGCATGGCGAGTCCCGTGCTGGACCGATGTACAGGAAACGGTTGCGACGCTATGAAATCGTTGCGGTCCTCCAACGCAGAGAGCTTGGCGTTTTTGGTCCCTCGCTGTATGGCGGCTCATGGCCAATCTCGGACGTTGCTTGCTCGTCGCGTTGTCGACGCTGCTCTCGTGCAAGGACGATCCCAAGCCTCAAGGCACGCCGCCACCGCCAACGTCTACCGCGAACCCTACCGCAGACGTCTGCGCGCAAGGTGGAGGCTCGCTAGGCGACCCGAGCCTGACGCCGTTCTTCCCGAAGATGATCGGTGCATACTGCATTGATCCCGCGTTCGACCCGAAGAGCTACGGCGAACGGGGCAAGCTCTCGATGAAGGCGCTCTGCGACACCGCGCTCGATGGAGGCTGCGAGGAGTACATGAAGGCGGGCGTGATGCGCGCAGTGATTTTTCATTATGCGCAGAGCAAAGGTCAGAGCTCTGTCGAGGTGTTGGTCTCGCGGTTTCCCGATGACGCTGCGTTTGGGCTCTTCACCACGCGCCTCGTCGGTGATTTGGATCCGGCCGATCCGATGATGATGAAGCCGCTCGCTGACGTGTCGATGGGCGCGATGGGCACCGGTAAAGCGTACGTTTGGCGTGGTCCGTATTTCGTCGAGCTCACGTACACGAACGAGCAGGAGACGCCGCAAGAGCTCGCCAAATCGAGCGCCACCGCGTTGTCGGCGCTCGCCAAAGAGATCTCGAACAAACTGCCGGACAAGCCTGAAATTCCGGCTTCTGCGAAGGCGTTGCCCGAGGGCGATCGGCTCCCGTTGGGATTGTTGTATTATACAAAGGACGCGCTCGGCGTCGCTGGATTGGGCGCCGGTGCTTCGGGCTTCTATCGCACCGCGCCGACTCGCTGGCGCACCATCGCCATCACGAAGGCAGACGCAGAGCAAGCGAAGGACGCGATGAAGACGCTGTCGAAGAAGCCGGGCGCGTTACCGATCGCGAACCTCGGCGACGAGGCGGTGCAGGTGGTGTTCGCCCAACATCCCGAGAGCCCGAAGGTCGAGTACGTGTTCGCGCGCAAAGGTGCGACCGTGTTCGGCGTCAGCGACGAAGAGCTCGACCCGACGCACAAGTCCTCGAAGGACGACAAAGTGAGCAAGGTCCGAGCGCTCCTACACTAGTGCCGCGATTCCGTCGAAACGACGGGTGCTGCGCACGAGCAGCTTCGCTGCAAATCGCGGCACTAGACGGTTACTTGGGCTTCGCCCAAACCCAGAAATTCGCTCCCGCGAATTTCCTAGTGCCGTCGATTCAATAGAATCGAGGCACTACGTCGCGTCGACCCATTTGCGTTCAAACTGCGCTCGGAGGTCGGACCGTTGTCGACTTTGGTTCGCTCGAAGCAGTCATTGGGCATCTTGCGCTTTTTGCGGACGAGCGCGGTGCCCGCGACGAAGCGCGCGGTGATCGGATCGTGGTAACCGCTCGCGTTGGGGAGCGAGTCGTCCTCGTCTTTGTAGTGACGGATCACGCGCGCCATCAGCAGATCGCGCGCCCACTTCCCGATCAAGGACGCCAGGCTCACGAGCGAGCTGGACGCGTCGGCGTCTCTCACGAACGCGACTGTGCCGACACCGGGAAATTTGTATTCGCTGCGCGCGCGTCCTTCGACGAGTGCAACATGCAAGTAACTCGAGAGCGGACCGAATTGGTTTCCATAGCGATCGAATCCGCCGACCTTGCCGCAGATCGCTTGCACGTCTGCTCCTGAGCGAGCTCGCGCGGACAACACCAATCTCTCCATCGTATTGAGATCGACGACGAAGCGTGATTTCCCCGTCGAAGCGGCTTCGTTCAACGCGCGCGTGCACACAAACGCGACCTCTGCGCGCACCAGGCGCAGGCCACGCTTGGCGAGACGCGCGACGTCTTTCTTCACGAGCGTGAGCACGTCATCGGTCGACTCGAACGCCTCTCCCGCGCGCCAGCACTGCGCCATGTGATCGCGCGGACAAGGCTTTTGCAGCACGCTCGTCGAGTCCAGGAACAGCGACTCGAGCAGCGATTCGGGGGACGTCGCGTCGGGAACCATCGCGCGCGCCCAGGCCTCTCCAAGCGCGGAGTCTCCATAGGCGACGAGCTGCTTGCTGTCGGCGAGTCGAGAAGCCGCGCCACCTCGCGCAGGTTTGGTCGCGATGGCAAGACCGGCTTCGTTCGTCGCTTCGGCCGTCACCGCCGTCACGATCAACGGACCGAGCCGCGGGCCCAAACCGTTCTCGTCCACACCGACCACGAACATCACTTCACCAACTTGCTTCGAATTTGCTCGACGCTCGCACGCTTGGTGTCGGCGTCGGAGGTGCACGAGTAGCTCACGCCCAAGCGCTTTCCTAGAGTGAGCGCCGCCAGATCGGACGGCGTCGGATCCGCGCAGGCCGATCCTTGATAGGTCAACGATGTGCCCTTCGAAGCGCGGATGTCGTCGAGCATGCCGAGCAGCAACGCGTCGCGCGACTTCGCGTCGGCCGCGGTCACGGGCGTGAACGACGCGAGGATGGGCACGAGATCAATCAGCGCGCGCGGACCAAACGGGCCTCGCGTGGTTTGCCTATTTTGTAGGGCGATCAGCGTATCTTGCGTGGAGACTCGGAGGAGCTCACGCATGCCGGCGGTGATCACTTTGAACCCATCGCACCGCGCGTGCGGAGAGTCCTCGCGAGCGAGCGCGTCGTTCACCGCGTCGATCATCGGCGCCACCCACGCGCGACTCGCGGCCGTGAGCGTGCGCGCCGCTTCCACTCTCGCGAGGACGACAGGACCCGTCGCCGCTTCTTGTTGAAGGAACACGACGACGTCCATGCCGCCGACGTTGCTGAGCTTCTCCACCATGGAAACCCGAAGGCTTCCGAGCGCGCTGTTGGTGATCGAGATCGCTCGTTGGATGTTGTGGCCTGCGAGCGCAGAGTCGACGAGCTCGATCGCTTCTTTGTCGTAGCCCTCATGACCGCACTCGACGTCGCTCGAGTCGAACGTCTCTCCGCCGTGTGTGATCCGTTGCACGGTCTCCCGCGCGATCGTCCCGACGGTCGCGAGCGTGATCGGCTCACTCTCGACGACACAGCGCGAGAGGTGATCGTCGCCCTGCGCGGCGTAGAGGGATGCGATCGCCGTGTAGCCGAGAGTCCTGACACGACCAATCGGATCGTTGCCCGGCCACTGACCGCCCTCGAGATCTCCCTGCCAAGCGTTGCACGTCGCTTGATGAAGCGCGTGAATCCGGCTGCGAACAAGCACATCGAGAGGTGAGCCATCTTCGCGCTCGTAGTTGTCGATGC
>JANYHY010000041.1 GCA_025362165.1 Myxococcales bacterium
ATGAACTGAGAGTTGGCCGTCATGCTGCGAACCATCTCGTTGTAGCGAGAGACGTTGGCTTCATCGAGCGGCGCATCGACATCCTCGCGCAGCCGCCCGGCAAGAAGCTCAGCTCGATCGAGCTCATGAGCGGCGGCGAGAAGGCTCTGACCGCCGTGTCGCTGATCTTTGCCATCTTCCAGGTCAAGCCGTCGCCGTTCTGCATCCTGGACGAGGTCGACGCGCCGCTCGATGAAGCCAACGTCTCTCGCTACAACGAGATGGTTCGCAGCATGACGGCCAACTCTCAGTTCATCTTGATCACTCACATCAAGAAGACGATGCAAATGGTGGACGTCCTCTACGGAGTCACCATGCAGGAGTCGGGCGTCTCTAGGCTCGTCAGCGTGCGGCTCAACGAGGCCGCAGAGAACCAGAAGCCCGACATGAAGAAAGCCGCAGAACCAACGGACACCGCCGCCGTCGCCTAGGCGACCAACTATTGCGCCAAGTGGTGCTCGTGTGGAGTGACCGCGACGAGCGCCATCCGTGCTTTTGCGCGCGTGAAATCGCGAGCGGCCGAGGGCGTGGATCCCAGCACGTCGAGTGAGCTCGCGACGGCGATCGGATCGATCGGGCCTAGTCGAAGCAGCTCGAGCGCGATGGCGATCGTCGGTGGGCTGGCGCTAGGTTCACTCGCCGCGAGCAGATGGAGGATCGACGCCCGCACGAGCGGATCGTCCGGTGCCCGCTGACCCAAGGCGAGCGCGAGCGCCTTGACCTCGGTTGCGTTCTTCGGCGACAGCCACGCCCCTGCAGCGAGCCGGTGCCTACGATCGCCACCCGTAAGGCTCTGGAGCGTCGCGCGATCGTCATTGCGCAGCGCGAGCTCGATCCGAGCTTCCTCGGGCAAAGCCGGCGCGTCTATGCCCACGCGCGCCGCAAGATCAACAGCGAGCGGCACGAGCAGCGCGTCTGTCCCCAACAAGAGCTTCGGCGCCGCCGCGAAAGCACGCGCCTCATCCTCGGCGCCTGTTCGTGCGAGCGCCCGCGCGAACACCAAGGTCGCCGAAGCTTCAGGCTGCGCTGACTTCACGCTCACCAGCGCTCGTTTGACCACGGCGAGGTCTTGGGCCCGCTCACCCGCTGCCGCCAGCACCATGCGCGCAGAGACATCGTCGGGATCTGCGCCCACCACGAGAGTCGCGAGATCGATCGCGGACACGACGTCACCGAGAACGAGCGCGCGCGCCGCGACGTCCGTGAGAGACACCTGACACTTCGACGCACGACGCGTGGCCGCGGCTCGATCTGCACGCGAGAGCGCGTCATCGATCGCGAGGCGAGCGACGAGCGGATCGGTGACGCGGCCTTCACCGTCGACCAGCGCGCCCGAGAGAGCACGCGCGGGCACGAGCGCGCCGTCCCCCGCGAGCGCCTTCGCGTGCTCGCTCAACTTTGTCGTCCATGCGGGGCTGCGCGCGAGTCGTGATGCCGCCCAAGACGAGAGCACGTCGTCGGAGTGCGCGTCGCCCCACTCGTAGAGCGCCGCCCAAGCGGACGCTGTCGGATGTGCGAGCGCGAGGGCCGTGAGCCTTTGGCGGGCGTCGTCGTCCGAAGCCAGCCGTCTCTGCATCGACACCGCGAGCGGGACGTCCGCTGGCTCTGCGTGGATCGCTCGCCTTGCCGCATCCGCGCCTCCTTCCCCGCACGTCGTGGTCAAGGCGAGCGCAGGTCCAAAATCAGGGGCGATCGTGAGCGCTCGGTCGAGCGCGAGTCGCGCGTCCGCGTCGTGCGGATCCTTGCGACACCTCGCCTGCGCGACCCGCGTCCACACGAGCGCGTCGTCGGGGTCGAGGCGCGCGGTCTGTTCGAACGCCTGGATCGCGAGGTCCAACTGCCCGGTCTCCTCCGCGACCGCGCCGCGCAAGAAGAGCTCGTACGCGACAGGCGGAACGAAGCGCCCCTCCACCGGCCGTCCATCTACGACGCGCGTCACCGACGGCCCTGCCCCACCGCAAGCAACGAGCAGCGGTATCAGTAGGCTCAGGCGACGCACGCTGCGAGAGCCTCCAGCAAGCGGTCGTTGTCGCGCGGCGAGCCGATCGTCACGCGTAGTTGATGAGTCATCCGTCCACCGACGTGATGGAAGCTGCGCACGAGGACGCCCTTCTGCACGAGCTTGCCGAAGACTTCGGCGGCAGGCTGTGGCGTCTTGATCCAAACGAAGTTCGCGTCGCTTGGGGTCACGAGCACGTTCAGCTGCGCGATCTCCTTTGCGACGCGATCGCGCTCCTTCTTCACTGCCGCGGCGTGCGCGCAGACGTCGTCCCAAGCTCGCTCGAGCACGGCCGTCGCTGCGTTCTGGCTGGTCGCGCTCACGTTGAACGGCTGCCTCACTTTGTCGAGCTCACCGATGAGCGCCGCGTCGGCCTCGATCCAACCCACGCGCAGCGCCGCCAGACCGACCTTCGAGATCGTACGGAGGATCGCGAGGTTCGGGTGATCG
This sequence comes from Myxococcales bacterium, assembly GCA_025362165.1. GTDB lineage: Bacteria > Myxococcota_A > Polyangia > Polyangiales > Polyangiaceae > JANYHY01. The sequence goes on from JANYHY010000041.1 coordinate 2,489, forward strand.
GCGCGCCAGTGCCGCACCGACGCGGAGGCGTAATCGATGTACGCCTCGTCCACGATCACGAGCGAATGCTTCGCAGCAAGGAGCACTTCGAGCACGCGCGCGTCGCTCATCTTGTTGCCCGTGGGGTTGTTGGGGCTCGCGATGAACACCACGTTCGGCGGCACAAGCTCGATCGCGCGCTTCATCGCGCCTGCGTCGAGATCCCACTCAGCGTCGAGCGGGACCTCGATGGGCTTGTATCCATGCCCGCGCGCGGTGATGCGATACATCACGAACGTTGGCGTCGTCGTCAACATGACCGGCGCAGGCGCTGGAGCACGCGGTCGCGACATTGCCGTGAGCACGAGCGAGATCACCTCATCGGACCCCGTGCCGATCATCAACTCCTCGGGGCGCGCTCCAGTGCGCTTGGCGATCGCCTCGCGAAGCGCCGTCGCGCGCGCGTCCGGGTAGCGCTCGAGGTCGGTCTTGGCGATCGCTTCGGCGATCACCTCACGCACATGCACTGAAGGGTTCGGCGGCGCTTCGTTCGCGTCGAGTCGCACTTCGATGCCCGCGGGGAGGTGAGGCGCATACGCCGACAAATCGGCGAGCTCCGGTCTGAGCAGCTCTGCGAGTCGGGAGTCGAGGCTCACGCGATCAGCCTATCAGCGCACACGGAAATCACTCGGGTCTCCGAGGTCCGTCTCGGATGCGTCGCTCGCGTCCGAATGTCCCTCGTGCCGAGCCGGTGCTTCAGCTTGTCGCAAGCGCTCGGCGATCTCGATGAGGCGCCGCTCGACGCGACCAAACACGCTGGACGCAGGGAGTCGTCCGGACGCATCGCGCTCTCCCGCGGGGACGCCGGTCAGCAGCTCGATGCCCTCCGCGACGGAGGAGAAGGTCCAGAGGCTGAAGCGTCCGAGATTGATCGCGCGCACGACGTCGCCACGCAAGACGAGATGCGGCAAGTTGGTCTTCGGCATCATCACGCCCTGCTTGCCAGTCAGTCCGCGCGCCGCGCAGAGATCGAAGAAGCCCTCGATCTTCGCGCAGAGGCCGCCGATCGCCTGGATCTCACCGAGTTGATTGACGCTGCCCGTGACAGCGACGGCTTGGTCGATCGGGAGTTCAGCGAGAGACGAAAGGACCGCGAAGAGCTCGGCGCTCGATGCGCTGTCACCATCGATCTCTCCATAGCTCTGCTCGAAAGCGAGCTGCGCGCGAAGAGAGAGCGGGCGCTCTTGACCGAACATCCGACCGAGGTAGCCGCGGAGGATCGCCACGCCCTTGGTGTGGATGGCGCCGCCGAGCTGGGCTTCGCGCTCTACGTCGATGATGCCTTCTCGGCCGAGCGCGACTACCGCTGTGATGCGCATTGGCTGTCCGAACTCGACATCTCCCGCAGAGAACACGGAGAGCCCGTTGACGACGCCGACGCGCGCGCCGCTCGTGTCGAGTGCGACCTCCCCGCGGATCGTGAGCTCGCGGATGTGGCGCTCTGCTGCGCCCAGCCTTTCACGTCTCTCGCGCCACGCGATGTCGACGTCCTCGACACCGACGACGGTCGGTGCAGGCGCGCGGATCGACGCTCGAAACGGTGCAGCAGCTACGCCGCTGTCGACGGCTGGGCGTGGGGATGAATCGTCGATGACCTCACGCGCGGCTGCGAGCGCGCTCGCGAAAGCTGCGGTCTCTTCGAGCGGCGAGAGCGACAGAGTGAGGCGCTCGCGATCACCCGCGAGGCGAGTCGCAAGATCGAGCAGCCGCGCGCGGGCGGGACGATCGAACTCTCCCCATTCCCGCTCTCTTGCCATCGCCATCAAGTAGGCGTCGAGTCCAAGGATGCGATCGTGCGTGCGCGGGATCGATCGCTCTACCTCGACCTTCACGCGGAATAGAGACGCGAAATCCGCGTCGCCTTCTAGCAGCGCAGCGTAGAGCTCCGGCGGTCCGATCAAGACGACGCGCACCCGAACCGGCACGGGCGAAGGGCGGAGCGATGTCGCGTAGAGCCCCAGCGGACCGAGCGGATCCTCGGCGCCGATCTGCCGCTCCCGGAGCACGCGCTTCAAGCGCTCCCATAGGATCGGATCAGCGAGGACGTCTTGCGCGCGAACGACGAGCACGCCTCCAGAGGCGTAATGGATCGATCCCGCGCGAATGCGAGTGAAGTCCGTGAGCAGGACGCCGAAGCGTGCGCGCCGCTCGAGGTACCCAAACAGGTGCGGGTAGGTTGGATTGGTGTCGTAGATCACCGGCATCGGCGATTCTGGATTCGCGGAGACCAGCACGTTCACGGCGAACCGACCCAAACGCGTAGCGTGCTCGGGGTCCGCCTTCAGCTCTTCGCCCTCTTCTTCGTCACCTACGAGGTCGGACCAGTCCTGCGCGAGCGCGTCGGCGACCTGCTTGAGGTAAGTTTGTACCTCTTCGCCATACTGCGCGAACGGACCGAGCACCTGCCCGACCGCCTCGTGGATGAGCCCGCGCGCTGCCTCTGCGAACGTCTCCTCGCGCTGCGCCTCGAAGCGCTCGGACTCGTCACGAACCAAGCGCGCGGCCTTCTCGACCTCATGCGCGAGCTTCTCCTCCGACGCCGTGAGCGCTCGCTTGGTGGACTGGTCGAGCGCTTCGAACTGCTCGGCGGTGAGCGGCTTACCGTGAAGGATTGGGAAAGTCTGCACGCCACCTTGCACCGGTTTCACGCCGAAACCGAAGCCCTTCGCAGTGGACTCTAGGCCTGACAAGACCACACGCGTCTTCTTCTCGAGCTCCGCGGACAGCTCGCCGACACTTCGCTTGATCTCGTCGGCCTCCGCCATCTTCGGGATCGACTCTGTGAGCTGCTCGACCAACGCGTTCATGGTTCGCGCAAGCTCCGCGCCCACGCCCGCAGGGAGCGTGAGCGCACGCGGTGCCTCGGGATGATCGAAATCATGCACGTAGGCGATGTCCACGGGGGCTGTGCCTCCATGCGCACGCTTTCGGTCCGCATAGCGCTTGGCGAAGCGCACGACGTCGTCGTCGATCATGACGTCTGGATCGGCCGCCACGAAGACGTGGAAGTTCGGCTCGCGCGCAGCGAGGCCCAGCTCGAGCGCCCTTCGCGCCACGGCTGTCACGAGCTCGAAGCGCCCGGAGCTCTCTGCAGGCTGCTCGGGAAGAGACGCCGGATCCGTGTGGAACGCCGCCGCCTCCACGGACACCTTGAGCTGGACGCGCGGATCTGGACGCGACGAAGCCTGCGCCTCGTCGCTCCATGCGACAGGAGCGCCCGGCGCGGCGTCCTCGGCCGCGTGAGTCGACGGTCGCGTCGGCGGGGGACCGCTCTGTGTGGAAGACCGAGGCGGTGGTTCTGTCACGGACAACATAATGAGCACGCGACGGTCACCAAATCCACGACCAAGGATCTTCTTCTGTTGCGCATTCGAGCGTTGGGTTACAGTGCTCTCGAGTTCTCCTCGCCTATGGCCCGATTGATCCTCGCGACGATGGACGGCCAGCAAGTCATCGACTTGCGAGCCATCAACAGCCTCGGCCGGCATCCGAACAATTCGATCCAGCTCCTCGACAAGATTGTCAGCAAGGAGCACTGCATCATCGAGCAACGGGACGGCCATTTCATCCTCCGCGATCTCGGGAGCTTGAACGGCACGTACATCAATGGTGAGCGTGTCCGCGGCGAGCAGCTGATGCGGCACGGCGACGAGATTGCCCTTGGCTCGACGCGCGCCCGTTACGACGACGGTAGCGCCCCCCTGCCCTACGGACCGAGCGCGATCAGCCCAGGTGCAGTGCAGCAGCCGTTGCCGCAGCAGGCGCCGGTTCCTTCACAAGTGCAGCCAGTGCAGCAGGCGCCGCAGCAACAACAACAGTGGCAACAGCCTCCGCAGAGCGGGTATCAGCCGCCACCGATGCAACCTCGTCAGCCTTCTGCGCCTGCGTACCCGCCGCAACAACAGTATCCGCAGCAGCAACCCCCGATGTCGCAGCAGGCGCAGCTGCCGCCCGCGATGCAGCAGTACGCGAACATGCCGATGGGGCAAGCGCCGGTCACCGCGCCATTCGGGGTGCCCAAGGCGCCGCCACGTCCGCCGTCGTTCGGCGGAACACGCGTGGACGTGCTCGACTCGGCCCGCGCGATCGGCACGCAGATCGCCGCGCTCACGAAGGGATTTTTGCCGTTCGATCAGATCGCAAAAGATCCTCAGCAGCTCCGCCTCGACTACGAGCGGCTCCGCATCACGTGGGAGCTCACGCGCGACATCGGCCTAGAGCGCAACCTCGACAAGCTGCTCGAGAAGATCTTGATGGCGCTCTTCAAGTTCGTGAACGCTGATCGCGGCGTCATCATGCTTCGCGAGCCCGACGGCTCCTTGCAACCGCGTGCGGCGCGGCGGCGTGACGGCACGGACGCGCCGATCCAAGTGTCGTCCACCATCCTCAATCACGTCATCAAGGAGAAGGCGAGCGTGCTCACACACGACGCCTCGATGGACTTTGCCGCTTCCAAGGGCAAGTCGATGATCCTCAACCGCATCTCCAGCGCGATCGTCGTGCCGCTCTTGCACGAAAAAGACGTGCTCGGCGCGCTCTGGCTCGACAGCGAGTCCCTCGCGCAATTCCAGCAAAAAGACCTGGAGATCATCACCGCGGTCGGCAACCAAGCCGCGCTCTTCATCGAGAACAACTTGCTGGCGGGCAAGATCGAACAAGAGATCGTCGTGCGCGAGCGCTTCAGCCGGCTGCTCTCGCCGAACGTCGCCGAGCAAGTCATCAGCGGCAAGCTCGAGGTGAAGCTCGGCGGCGCGTTGGTCGACAGCTGCACCGTGTTCAACAGCGACATCCGCGGCTTCACGCGCATGAGTGAGGGCACCGCGCCCGAGCTGATGATCCAAATGCTCAACGGCTACTTCGAGCGCATGGTCGACACGATCTTCAAGTACGAAGGCACGCTCGACAAGTTCATGGGCGACGGCATCATGGCGCTCTGGGGTGCGCCCGCGAACCACCCCGACGATCCGATCCGCGCGGTGCAGTGCTCGATCGAGCAGATGGAGGCGCTCGGGAAGTTCAACCGCGAGCGCCTCGAGAACAACCAGTCGCAGCTCGCGATCGGCATCGGCATCCACACGGGTCCGCTCGTCGCGGGCTACGTCGGCAGCAGCAAAGCGCTCAGCTACACGGTCATCGGCGACACCGCGAACACGAGCGCGCGACTCTGCGGCATCGCGCTCAGCGGTCAGATCATCGTGAGCGAGGTCACGCTCGGCAAGCTCGGTAACCGCTTCGAGGTCGAGGAGCTACCGGCCGCCAGCTTGAAGGGCAAAGAGAAGCCGCTGCGCATCTTCAACGTGAAGCGGGAGAAGCCGAGCGCGTCGTCCGCAGTCCGCTGAGCGCGCGGACCATCTATCGAGGGTCGGGATGCAGATCGATTTTCATCACGCCGCGACCTACGTGCTCGCGCGCTTCGCAGGGCTGGACGCCGCCCGCGCGCGAATCGTCGCGCACGCCGCGCAGTACGTCGACGACGCGGTGGAGTCGGGCACCATCGAGTTCGACAACGGCGCCATGTACCAGCGCATCTCGAGCGCACACAAGATGCTCGACTACCGCAACTTCGACGCGCTCGCGAGCCACCTCGTCTGGGTGCCCTTCCACTTCTTGCCAGGAAACGGCGGGCTCCCCGCAGGACAAGATCCCGATGGCACGTTCATCCGCAAGCTGATCTGCCGCCCAGACAGCCACGTCGCGCGTGACATGCTTCGCTCATGCATCTGGTCACGCGGCGCGGGTTATGGAGTGCATCGGTTGGGCATCGCGATGCACGTGTACGCGGACACGTGGGCGCACCAGGGCTTCGCGGGCGTGAGCCACATCGTCAATCACGCGACCGATCTCGGCGACGCAGACGGGCAGCCCGATCAGAGCATGGTGGACAGGCTCGAGAACTTCTTCATCTCGCGCGCGCTGCCGCTCGGTCATGGGGCTGTGCTTGGGCAGCCCGATCGCCCGTATTTGGCGTGGTCATACACGAACGGGCTCGATCAACGCATCGATCGCAACAACCCGAAGGACTTCATGGACGCGGCAGAAGCGATGGTGCGCGCGATGCGGCGCTTCATCGCGACCGATCCGGAAAGCCAGGTAGAAGGCATGCTCGCCGCCGATCGCGCGCGCTTCCAAGAGCTCTTGCTCGGCCTCCGCGATCCCGACGCAGCCGTGCGTCACAAAGAATGGCTCGAGGCGATCGGCAAGGGCTTTTTCAGCTTCGGCCCTGAGCCGCTCGACTACATCGAGAAGGGCCCAGGCTCGTGGAAGCGCGAGGCGCTCGGCGAGAAGGAAGAGGGGATCCACAAGTACGCGCCATCATTTTTGACGAGCGACTGGAAGAGATTCCACGACGCACTCCAGCAACATCGCTTCGACATCATCCACCACATCCTTCCGACTTACGGCATCTGCGTCGCCTAGGACATCCATCCTACGACTGCTGAGGTGGTTTCGCGTACTCGGACTAGGACGCTTGCTCGGTCGCGATCGCTCCATGCGACGACGAAGCTCTCGATCGGGCGAGCCTTTGGGCTCCACCACAGCGCGAGCTCCGACCGGAACACTGGGCGCGCGGACTTCACCTTCACGCCGTGCGGGAGCGTCGTGAGGCGTAGTGGCTCTTCACTCTTGGAGTAGAAGCGAGGCTTGTCTTTCGGCCGCTTCGTTCCATACGGGAGCAGCGTGGTGCGCGCCTCTTGGATCCACGAGTCCGTCACGGCGAGCGTACCCACGCGCGCAGGACCGATCTCTTGCGCGAGCTCCGCGCAGAGTCGAGGGAGCGCGCGATCGGCCTTCGCCTCGGGGACGAACATGTGCATGTTGTCTCGGACGCGCAGCGCGAGCTCGTTCACGACGAGCGCCACCTCCACGATGGGCGCGCGCACGAGCGCTTGATGACCGAGCGCATCCACGCGCGTGCGCACGATCGAGAAGAGGTCTGCGGCGCGCGCTAGCGGTGAAGGCAGCGACATCTTCACGAGGCATCGGCGATCCGTTGATGGATCAACCATCGCCCGATCGTAAGTGAGCGACAATGTCATGAGCAGCGCGCCTTCTCCCCTGCCCTCGAGGCGCGCGCCGAGTCGATCGCACAACGTCTTGGCGACGAACAAAACCTGATCGGTGCGCTCGATGCCGTACTCGAGGCTTGCGCTCTCCCTCGGGAGCTCCTCGGGCACGCACGGTCGCAAGGGCGCGCGATCGTCACCGGAGACGAGCGCCATCACGTCGCTCGCGTGCGAGCCCAAGCGCGATCCGAGCGCAGTTCTCGGCAGCGTTGTGAGATCGCCGATCCGGCGTAAACCAAGGCTCTGTAGCCACTGGGTCGTGTCTGCGTCTATCGGCAGCGCCATCGTTGGGAGCTTGCCCATGGCCGCTGCTCCTTTGCCCCGCGGGATGACGAGCCGCCCTGCGCTTTCAGGCGCGAACCGCGCGACTGCCGCCGCGACGCGAGGGCCGTCCGCGATCGCCACACGGCATGCGTGGCCCATCGCGCGAACGCACGAGCCGATCTTCTCGATCATGGCGCGCTCGCCAAGGAGCTCCGTGGGCCCGTGCAGGTGCGCGCAGCCGGTCACGTCGATCCACACGATCTCTTCGTCGTTCCATTTCGCATCGATCGAGACTGCAGTGGTCGCGCCGAACGCGATGCACGCCTCCGCGAGCGCTGCGAACGTGCGCCGCACCTGGCTCGCGCGCACGACTCGCACGCGCAGATCGCTGACCTTGGCCTTGGCTTGCGCGACGGTCATCGCGCCTCGAACGCCCAAATCGTAGGCCTCTCGTGAGACCGAGGTGATGCGCGTGTTGCCCAAGATCGAGGACTCGTCGCGATCTTCTTGATGAACAAGCACCACCGCGAGCGGCGCGTCGCTCACCTCTGGGCTCGCCATGCGCGCCACGTCGACCAAGACGGAATGCAACGCCACAGCAGCGACGCGACGCATGATGAGTCAACCGTTACGGCGCAGCGGGTCAGCCACTCGAACTGAGGGTAATGGAATGCGCACCTTGGCGAGGGCGAGCCGACCGTGTCGCTCTTTGGCGACGTGCACCAGAAGCTCCATCGGCGCGCGATCGATCTCGAGGCGCAGCGCCACTGGCCATGGCATCGACTTGTGCGCAGTCGAGTCCGTCAACAAGACGATGCGCGCGCCGTGCTGCTCGGCCATGAGCGCGAGCTTTCGGACGAACACCTCTTGCGCCATGGTCTTACGATCTCCCTTTATTTCAGCCATATTTTGCAGCGCGAACGCGTCGATGACGATCACGTTGAAGGCGCCGCTGGCAGCGACGCGCACGGACACACGCATGGCGTCCTTCGCTGTAGGACGCACGACGAGCAGGCGCGCGAGATCCACACCCGAAGCGACAAGACCAGGCGCGTGAAGCGCATCGCCCACTTCAATCCACGCGCACCACGCCTTGGGATCACCCACGTGCGCCGCGCGGATCGCCGCGAGCGCGAGCACGTTCGTCCCGAGCGCGCGCTCCGAGGAGAGCTCCGTCACTCCGAGCGGGAGACCGCCGTCGGGCAACATCGCGTCGAGCTCGGGCCACGCGAGCGCGAGCGCCGTGGACGTATGCGGACGATGATCCTCGAGCACGCGCATGCGTTGAGAGAGCTCGACCAAAGAGACGACATCGCGACTCATACTGAACAGATTACCAGTATCATGGGTGTCACGCAAACGAACCGAAGTGCAAGCGACAAAAGGTCTATGAAGCGGTCATGCGCCTTGTTCTTTCTCTCTCTTTGTTCGCGCTCGTTGGCTGCTCTTCCAGCCCATCGACCTCCACTTCCACCGACCTTGACGCAACCGCGAGCGAGTCTGGCATCGCGCCCGATGGCGGTGCACCTCCGGACGCTGGCGGTGACTCGCTGGTGTCCACTTTCGCCTTCATGGGTTGCAACCGCATTCAGAAGGCTGATTGGGACCCCGTCGCTGATCCTGCGTCAGCGAACATGGCGCAGCTGCAACAGACGTTCATCGATGTCGCGGCGCTCGGAGACGTCCCCAAGTACTTCTTCTTCGTCGGCGACATGGTCCTCGGCCTCAAGGACTCGACCACCCTGAGCGGCCAACTCGATGCGTGGGCGAAGGTCTACGCCGCCAGTCCGATCGCATCAAAGCTCACGCTCGTGCCCGCGCCGGGCAACCACGAGATGCTGACGAAGGCGAACAAAGTCGAGACCCCGAACGCTGGCTCCGATGCTGTTTGGGTGAAATGGACGGCCGCGAACGGCTTCGATAAACAGGCTGGAAACGGGCCTGTCAATGGCGGCGCGAACCAAGACGCGCTGCAAGACGACCAGAGCCGCATCTCGTATTCCTTCGACGATGGCGACACGCACTACGTCGTGCTCAACACCGACACCTGGACGACGACGCCCGACTCCTCGTCTGGCTCCACCCAGATCGGTTGGGTCGCGTTGCGCTGGCTGATATCGGACCTGCAGACCGCCGAGGCCAACGGGAAGATTCGGCGCACCTACATCTTCGGCCACAAGCCGCTCGTGCCGCCGATGGGCGTGACGGGCGCCGACGCGACGATCAACGCAGCGCTCGTCCCTGCGATGGAGGCGCTGCTCGACACGAGCGCGAAAGTGAAGGGCTACTTCTGCGCGCACGCGCATCAGTGGGACGATCAGAAGCTGCCGGGCAAACGCGGCGTGCATCAAGTCATCGCTGGCAACGCCGGCAGCGCGCTCGAGTCTGGATGGACGACGCCTTATTACGGCTTCACGGTGGTGCGCACCTACGCGAGCGGGAAGGTCGGAGTCGTCAGCTACCAGCGGCCGGTGCCAACTCCCTACAACGCCGCGGTGACGGTCGCCGCGACGAAGATGGATGAGTTGGTCATCGCGCCGTGATGGTGGAGGCGTGCTAAGCCTCGCGTGATGTCTCTCGAACAAATGGGGCGTGCCAAAGGCACACCACCTGGCGTTGATGTCCGCCAAAGGCGGCATCAATTGCGCGAAATCCTCCGCGAGATGGGCTCCGTGCTCGTCTGCTATTCGGGCGGAGTGGACAGCGCGTTCGTGCTCGCGGTCGCCCATGAGGTGCTCGGTGAGCGAGCGATCGGGATGACCGCGGTGAGCCCAAGCCTCGCGCCGTTCGAGAAAGTCGCCGCGATCGAGATCGCCAAACAGATCGGCGCGCGTCACGAGCTCGTGGAATCGAACGAGCTCGACGACCCTAGTTACCAGGCTAACAACCCCGACCGCTGCTTTCACTGCAAGACCGAGCTCTACACGGTGGCCGCGCGAAAACAGGCCGAATGGCGCCTCGCTTACATCGTGAACGGCACCAACACGGACGACCTCGGCGACTATCGACCAGGCCTCGAGGCCGCGAAGAACGCCGGCGCGCGCAGCCCGTTGCTCGAGGCAGGCTTCGACAAGGCGATGGTGCGCGCGGCAGCCGCGGAGCTTGGTCTCGCGGTTTGGGACAAGCCCGCGAGCGCGTGCCTCTCCTCACGCATCCCGTTCGGCACGCAGGTCACGCGTGAGAGGCTCGCGCAGATCGCCGCGCTCGAAGCGCGTTTGCGATCGATGGGTCTTCGACAAGTGCGCGTGCGTTGGCACGAGGTCGGAAAGAGCTCGCTCGCGCGGGTCGAGGTCGACAAAGCAGAGATGGCGAGCGCGTTCGAACACGCGGCCGAGATCGTCGCTGCAGGCAAGGACGCCGGCTTCGCGTATGTCACTTTGGATCTCGCGGGCTACCGCATGGGGAGCCACAACGAGGTCCTCGTCGGGCGAAGCCTCCGCGTCGTTTGATGCGCACTGCGAATCGCCCTACCCCCTCTGCACTAGGCTGATTTTAGCCGCTGAACGCTTGCCGCAGAGCCGAAAATCTGGCACCTAGCGGACACCGATGACCGCACCTGCGCGTTCCGAAAAAGAACTCATCGACGCGTCGCGTGCGTTCGTTCCGGAGAACAAAGCGCGGAGCTGGTGGGCGTTCCTCAGCACGCTCGCGCTCGTCGGCGTCGCGATCTCGTTCGCCACTATGACTCCTCACGACGCGCTCGGCTGGGCGCTGCGCACGCTCGGGAGCGTGGTCGGCGGCTTGCTCGTCGTTCGAACCTTCATCCTCTATCACGACTACTTGCACGCCGCGCTCTTGCGCAACTCGTCGGTCGCGCGCGCGATCTTCTGGGTCTACGGCATGCTCATCATGACGCCTCCGAAGGTCTGGAAAGAGACGCACAACTATCACCACGCGAACACCGCGAAGATCGTCGGCTCGCACGTCGGCTCGTACATGATGGTCACCACCGCGATGTGGGCTAAAATGAAGCCGAACGAGCGCTTCATGTACAAGGTGGTCCGTCACCCACTCACCGTGCTGTTCGCATACTTCACGCTCTTCATGTTCGGCATGGGAGTGTCTCCGTTCTTGCGCGCGCCAAAGAAGCACTGGGCGTGCGGCGTCGGGGTGGTCTTCAACTGGGCGCTCACCGCGCTGATCATCTGGAAGTTCGGCTTCTCGACGTGGGTGTTCGCGATGTTCCTCCCGCTCGCGATCTCGATGGCCGCGGGCGGTTACCTCTTCTACGCGCAGCACAACTTCCCCGACATCCACGTGCAGCCGCGAGAGACGTGGAACTACACGCGCGCCGCGCTCGAGTCGTCGAGCTACATGGAGATGGGTGCGTTGATGCGCTTCTTCTGCGGCAACATCGGCTACCACCACGTGCACCACCTCAACTCGATGATCCCGTTCTATCGCTTGCCCGAGGCGATGGCGGCGATCCCCGAGCTGCAACACCCGCCGAAGACGAGCCTCATGCCTGGTGAGATCGCCGCGTGTTTTCGGCTGAAACTGTGGGATTCCGAGCAGCAGAAGATGGTCGGCTATCCGTCTCAGTCGTAGCGGAGATCGGCTTCTGCGATCCAGAAGCTCTTGGTCGGTGCGGGCTCGATCTCGCGGCTGACGAAGCTCACAGCGATCCATGGCTCGCCTTCGACCGTGACGCTTTGAGCGATGTGAACGCGCGCGTCTCTCTCGATCGCGCCGGTCGACGCAACGGTCGGTGATGTGCCGATGCGTAGAGGAGTCTCGCGGATCACGGTGCCGATGCGCGACCAACCCCAGCCGCAGCTCGAGCCGCCAGTCATGCCAATGCCCGAGATCGACCCGAGAGCGCGATCAGCGACGACGTCCCGCTGAGGGATCCATGCGTCGAAGGCGAGCGCGCTCGTGCTCGCGACGATGTGTACGAACCCACCTCGCGAGTCCACCTTCGTCGCGTTGAGGTAGCTCGTGCCGAGCGTCAACAGCTGCTTACCGTTCGGCGTGTCGTAGAGATGCGTGGTCGGCGCGAGGAGGACCTCGTCGCCTGCGGTGATCACGTCAGCCTCTGGGGTGAGCTCGTCTGGCTGATAGACGACGTCATCGCATTGTGCGCGCGCGCGCACGGTCTTGGGCGCGAAGGACTCAGTGGGGGAAGACACGACGAGCGCGTCGTCGTCGTCGATGCCGGTGAGCTCCACCGTGCGGCCAGCGCGCACCCAAATGTGATCTGCGGCGACGATCGCGCGGTGAGTCAGCTGGAAGCGACGACCCTCGAGCTCTGCGTATCCATCCAATCTGACGAGCGACTGGCCCCCGAGCGACGCCATCGCGCGCCCTCGCGTGCCTGCTCGCGGAAAGTCATGCCACGCGACATGGATCGACTCGGGCCGCTCGACGATCAGCGCGGGCTCGAGATCCGTGCGCGACGTGAACACGCGGAAGGTCTTGGTCCCGAGGCCGAAGGTTTCGCCCGCACCCTTGACCACGCAACCGCTCGGACCCGAGGGTCCCTCGGCGCTAGTTGGTGTCGTGATCAGCGTCGGCGGAGCGAGCGCGATTTGCGCGACGATTTCCGGTGCGCTTGGCGTGATCGGGGCCATGTGCAGAGGGGCCGCGCACCCGAAGCCCAGGGACAAGACGAGGGCAGCGCGCACGGAGCGTGAGACAGCGATGTACCGTGAAGGTTCCCGCGTCAGGGGTGCTGAAGGTGCCAGACAGCCGCTGCGCCGCGCACGATCGTCATGCGAAACACCGAGTTCGGGTGACTGAGCAGGAACGCGACGTAAGCCTGCCCGCTCGCGCGCTCGAGGCGATCGAAGAACTGCAGCAGCGTGAGCGCGCCACGCTCGCTCCACTGGAACGCGGGCCTGCGGGCTCGCCCGGTGTCGAGTACGTCGATGAGGCCGTAGTTGTCTGCAGCGACCTCGTTCGGCTGGTTCAGCAGCGGGATGACCTGGCTCGCGAGCCTGCCGATCGCCGCGGGCGAAGGTCCTTGCGATTGCCCAACCGCGCACCCCGTATGACCGAGATAGTGGTGCGCGAGCTCGTGGCCGAACGTGAACGCGATGACGTCATCCCAGATCTCGTGCGCGCGCGAGAGGCGTTGGGGCACGAGCATGTATTGTGCAGGTATCGATCCCAAGGGCAAAGCCGGCCCGAGCTTGTCGTCCGCCTTGAGTATGCGCGGGATGATCACCTGCAGGTACGCCTCGTACGTCTGCGTGCCGTACAGCTCGTCGGTCGCCTGGGTCTGCGCAATCGCGTCCACCGCCTCGAGCAGCCCCTCCGTGCCCGCCATGAACGCGCTGCCTGAATCATCACAGCCCGCGAACGCATTGATCTCGGTGACGTCCGGATCGAACGCCATGGGGATGCCGCGCACGCGCGCCGCAAAGGTGGGATCGAGGTGACTGATCAGCTCCGCGAGGATCGCGCGCGCCTCCGCCTGCCACATCAGCGCACCAAAGAGTGGAGCGAGGAGCGGCGTAGCGACTGGCTGATTCTGAGGCGGGTTCTGCGGTGGAGTCTGCGGCGGCAGTTGAGGCTGGTTCTGAGGCGGTTGCGGCTGATTCTGCGGTTGCGGCGGATATGGATAGGGCTGCTGCGGATACGGCTGGTTATAGCCTTGTTGCGGTGGTGGGTTCGCCGGAGGAGGCGGCGGACACGCGGTCAACGCCAGCGCGACAAACGCGAGAAGACAACGCACGCCTTCGATATACGTCAGCTCATGGCAGCGCGCGAGGCGTCTTGCTCTGAGCTTCACGAAGGGCGAGCGAGAACGCGCGTGCGTCTTGGAAACGATCGTCCGGCTTGGGCGACATCGCCCGCAAGATGACCGGCTGCCAGCTCGCGGGGATCCTGGTCGCGATGCCGACGGGGACGCCTTCGACTGGAGTGCCCGTAGACAACCAGAGCCCGCTCGGTGTGGGCGGCGGAGGCTCACCCGCTAGACACTCGAAGAGCGTCGCCCCGAGCGCGAACAAATCCGAGCGAGCGTCGATGAGGCCGCCCGTCTCCTGTTCGGGAGACATGTACCCCGGTGTGCCGACGGGCGCTCCGATGCCAGTGATGCGCGTCTCTTCCCACTCCACACGCGCGATGCCGAAGTCGATGAGCTTCACGCGCTCGATGCCGTCTGCGCCACGCGCGAAGAAGAGGTTGGAGGGCTTGATGTCTCGATGCACGACGCCCGCCGCGTGCACGGCGACTAGCGCGTCGGAGATCTGGATCGCCATCGCGAACGCCTCGGCCTCACCGAGAGTATTGCAGCGCTTCAACCGCGTGGAGAGCGTCTCGCCGTGGAGGAGCTCCATGACGAGATACGAGGTGCCGTCGGGCAAGTGGCCTTGGTCGATCAACTCGACGACGTTCGGGTGCCAAGAAAGTCCGAGCGCCTCTGCCTCGCGACGCAGCCTGTCCGAGGCGATCGCGTCGTGCGCCGAGGCTGCGCGCAGCAGCTTCACCGCGACCGGGAAGTTATCGGAGAGGCGGCGCGCAGCGTAGATCACGCCGCTCGCGCCGGAGCCGAGCCGCTGCATCATGCGGTATTGACCCGCCACCACCGTGCCGTCCACGGAGCTCGACGCCGCGCGCTCGCGAGCTTCTTTGATGGTCAGGCTTCGCTCGAGCGCGTGCACACGGACGCGCTGCGCGTACAGCTCCGCGCGCCTACTCAGCTCGCGCGAGTACGTCATGCCGAAGGTAAATCCGCCGAGCCCGCCGACGATCGCAGCTCCGACGGTCGCGCCGAGACCGAGGTGCGCGAACGTTGTGCACGCTCCGAGAGCAACGCCAACCGTCGCGGTGATCGTCGCGAGCCGGGCTGGGCGCGCGCGGACCCACCGCGCCTCGTACTCTTGCGAGACGAGCGACGACTCGGTCGCGGTGGCGGCCTTCGCCGTGACGCGCGCGGGCCCGAAGCCGAACAGCGCTGGCACCGCGCGCAACTCCGCCGCGCGCATGAGCGCCAGCAGGCCGTCTTGCTCGAGGGAAGGATCATGGAGCACGTGAACACGGCCGCGCCAGTAGCCACGATCAACGACGAGGGTCTCCCACTTGGTCGTGCGCCCGTACTCGCTCTCGGACGAATCCAAACGCGAGAACGCTTGCGCGGGCGACGTGGTGCCGCGCATCACGCGCAGCCAGAACCCAAGGCTCTCCGGCGCGAGCAGCTCAGGCCAGATCTCGATGATCTCGGTGCGACCACACTCCTTGGCGAACGACGCGAGCGCCTCGTGGAGCGCCGCGACCGAGATGAGCCGCGTCTCGTCCTCCAGCTCGTCGCGCGACGTGCGCAAGCCCTTGAGCCACGCGTCCGCCGCCGGCGCGCCCTTCTTCGCTTCGAGGTGGAGCATGAGCGCCTTGACGAGCGCGCTCGCGACCTGACCCGAAGGGAAGCTGGTACGATGCATGGTGTCGCGACGACGACTATAACGGCCGGGCGCCATGTCGAACATAGGAGTCAGCCTCGAAGAGACGCGCGCGGCCGCACTCGCCGACGTTCGGAGCGCGCACAAGCGAGCGGTGCGACGCGCGCGTGCCGTGATGGGTGACCTCGCGAAGATCGCCGAAGGGCGCGCCATAGCCGCAAACGCTGCGTGGTTGGTGGCAGCGGCGTCGAAGGCGAAGCGCGGATCGACGATCTTGGAGGGCACTGATTGGTCCTCAGGAGAGGCCGCGATCGTCCGCGTCGCGCTCGATCCCAGCAAGCCTCCTCGCGAGCAGCTCGATGCGATGTTTCGAGATGCAAAGCGAAGAGCGGGTGGGCAAGCGATTGCGCTCGTTCGCCAAGGAGAGGCGGAGAGCGCTTCTCGAGCACTCGCAGCGGTGATGGTCGAGATCGAGACCGCGCTGGACGAGGTCGCCATCGAAGCGGCCGTCGAGCGAGCGAGGATCGCGAGCCCGCGAGACATGCCACGACGCGCGACTACGCCAGGTCTTCGCCGCCGCGACGAGCCGCTGCCGCCGCATCGCACGTTCACGACCCTAGGCAACGACCTCGTCTTCGTCGGTCGTGGCGCGGCTCACAACGACGCGCTCACGTTCCAGATCGCACGACCTCATCATCTATGGCTGCACGCTCGCGGTGTGCCGGGCGCGCACGTCGTCGTCCCGCTCGCCAAGAGCCGGTCGTGCCCCGCCGATCTGTTGATCGACGCTGCGCATCTCGCGGCGCACTTCTCCGATGCGCGCGGGGAGCCCGTGGTAGAGATCACAACGGCCCCGCGAAAATGGGTGCGAAAGCCTCGCGGCGCTGCGCCAGGCGCGGTTGTGATCGAGCGAGAGAAGGTCGTGACTCTGCGCCTGGAGCCCGAGCGCTTGAAGGCGCTCCTCTCGCGTGAGGTCAGCCTCGGAAAATGACGAAGCGCGAGATCGACACCCGTCGACCTCGCGTCTTCGTGAGCGAACGGCGTGATTAGAAGGCGAGCTTGTCTACGCTGACGCCATCGGGTTGCGACGGCGTGTTGTTGATCGCCGGCGTGCCTGCGCCGCCTTTGCCTTGCGACAGAGTTGTCGCGATCACCTTCGGCTTCGCGTTGCTCGAGTAGGCGATGGCGACTGAAGGGCCTGCGGCGCCGCTGCCGCTCCAACCCGCGTTTCCGCCGTCGCCACCCGAACCGCCTCTACCGGCGAGATAAGTGATGTTGTTCATCGGCGCGCCACCGAACGTACCTCCCGTCGTCGGTTTGCTGGGAGCGCCGCCTGAGCCAGCGCCGCCGCCTGTGCTCGACTCGATGATGCTCGAGTCGAAGGTCATCGCGCTGCTCACCGCCACCACACCGATGCTCGCGCCGCCGCCTTTGCCCGAAGCTCCCGCGAGGCCGGGACATCCACCCGCACCGCCGCTGCCGCCGGAGCTGCCCCAAACTCCGATGTCTTTGGGCGCGTACCAGTTCGCGTCGTGGAGCACACCTGGGTCACCACCTGCGCCTCCGCCTCCGCTCTGACCAGGAGCGCCCGCGCCGCCGCTCGTGCCGTTCGCAGGTGTGTACCCGCTTGGACCAAAGGTCCCCAGCGCAGCGTGCGATCCGTTCGACCCATCCGCGCCCCTCACGCCGAAGTCGCCGAGGATCGCGCCGTTGTACACGCCACCCTTCGCGACTTGACCGTTCGCGACCAGCGGAAGACCGCTGCCGGTCGCCGGCTTGTTTGCCACGAACACCCACTGCAGCGGCTGATCGAGCGTGTAATAGCCTCCCGAGCCGCCTGCTCCGCCCGCGACAGGATCGTGCCCGCCTTCGCCGACACACGTCATCGAGCCGCCCGGTTGCGAGTCGTGAGACTGCTCGCAGAAGAAGGCGCCCTGGCAGTAGGTCTCCGGCGAGCCGCCGTGTCCGTTCTTGTTGCCGCTTTCGGTGAGCTGGATTGCGACGCTGCCGTCCGCGCCCTTGCCCGCGCTGCCCGCGTGGACCTTCGTGTTGACGATGTGCAGACCGCCCGAGTTGTTCGCGAGCAATCCGATCGAGCTGCCTCCCGCAGCGCTCACGTCAGGAGAGACGACGTCGAGCGAGTCCACGCGAGTGTCCTTGGTGATGTTGGTCGCGGTGGCGGCTGGGCTCTTGGGCGACAACACCTTCGCGCGCGTCATGGTCACCTTCCAGTTGGCCGTGCAGTCGAAGTACCCGTACACGTCGACGCCATTCGCCAAGTCGATGCTCTCTGCATAGGTCTCGGCGCAGGCGTAGACGCGGCGACCTGCCTGCATACCTGCGGTGATCGCCTTGGTCAGCGTGGCGAACGGCAGCGTGCGCGAGCCGTTGCCCGTCGAGTCGTTGCCCTTCGACGCTGAAACGAACACGCCGAACGCTTCGTCGATCACGCAAGCGTCTTGATCAGGTCGCTTGGTACCGTCGCACTGCGGCGGTGGCTGTGCGTCGACGAGGCTTATCGGCGCGTCCTTCGCGGAGTCCTTCGCGCCCGCGTCGTCTTCTTGGCCTCCGCCGTTGATCGCGCCCGCTCCGCTGTCGCCCTTGTTGGGCTCGCTCGACTTGAAGTGGTCGCCGCAGGCCACAGTCATCCCCAGCACCAGAACACCAAGACATTTGAGTGAACGCATCGTCTCTCTCCATGCCGCTAGAGCGGCGAATCGCGGCGACGACTCGTCACCGACGGTGATTGTCGGCCTGACTTCGAGGGAGTTGCGTGGGGCAGCGTTTTTTCGCCGAAGGGGCCTGTGATAGACACTTCGCATGGGTCTCGAGGACACGATCGGGCGCTGGTTGGGGCGCGTCGAGATCGTGATCGCTGGGCTCGACGATCGGCTGCGCGAGGGCGAAGAGTCGTTGGCTCGCGGTGACTCGATGCGTGCGCGAGCCTCCGCGCATGCGATCCTCGCGCGTATCCCCGGTTCGCCGCACGGGCTCGCGCTGCTTGCGGACGCTTGCGCGGCGGCCGGTTTGGACGCGGAGCTGGAGCTCACGCTCGAGGAGCTCAGCAAGCGCGCTGGCTCGCAAGCGGAGGTTTGGGTGCGGCTCGGGTACGCGCGACGCACGACGGGCAGCCCTGACGAGGTGGTGCGCGACGCGTTCGTACGAGCGCTCGCGGTCGCGGAGGCAGGCTCGCCCGCTCGACGCGCAGCGCTGCTCGCGTTGACGGATTTGGATCTTGCGCTACTCGACGCGGCGCGAGCCGATTTGTGGCTCGATCGCGCGGCAGATGATAAGTCAACCGATGTCGCGCGGCGACGAGCGGAGGCGCGGCTGCTCGCCGGCGACAGTCGCGCTGCGCTCAAGTGGCTCGACCAAGCAGGGGACGATCCGCTCGACGGGAGGCTCTCACTCGTGCGCGGCCGCGTGCTCTCGCTGCTGCACGACGAACGCGCGTTCGCCATGCTGTTGCGGGCCGTGGTGCTGGGTGAGCCGGGCGCGAGCGAGGCGCTGTCGTCGGCACTCGCTTGGACGCCTTCATCCGAAGAGACGCGCGGCCGCATCAAGACGGTGATCGAGTCGACGGGCGAGTCTGGATCGGCGCGATGGCGCGCTGCGTTCGCGCGAGCGGAAGGACGGCACGAAGACGCAAAGCGCGCGCTGACGGACGCTGTCGGTGGGGGATCCGCGGGTGCGGCGCGTGCGCTGCTCGACGTGGGGCTACAGGACGCGGACGACGCCGCAGTGAATGCTGCTCTTGCGGCGCTCGACAGCAAGCTCGATGACGACGAGGTCAAGGACGCGCGCAAGCTCGCGCACACCAACGAGCTCCCCGCGGCGCTCGATGCGCTCGCGACGATTCGGTCTCCCCGGGTCGCCGCTCTCGCTGATCGCAAGCGCGCAGCGCTGCTCGCGACCTGGCTGCCGGCTGGCAAGCCCGCTGCGTGGCAAGAGCTGTTGGCTCGTGTCTACGGGCACGCGCGAGCGTTGCACGATCTCGACGCGACCGCGCGAATCGCGGAGCTGACGAGCGAGCGTTCGCGCCCGTTGCGAGTGGCGGTCGTCGGCGAGTTCAACGCCGGCAAGAGCACGTTCATCAACGCGCTCATCGGGCAAGACGTCGCTCCCACAGGTGTATTGCCGACCACCGCGACGCTCCACCACTTGCGCTATGCGCCTGATCCCATCGCGCGGATCATGCTGTTGCCTGGCGACGATCCCAACGCGCCGCACGAGCGCATCGTGCCGACGTCGGAGCTGCGCGTGACGCTCAAGACGCTGGATTCGGCCCTCGTCTCGCGCGTGGAGATCTTGCTGCCAATCGCGTCGCTCACTCGCGCTGAGATCCTCGATACGCCAGGCTTCAACGCACCGGACGAGCGCCACACACTCGCGGCGCGGAGCGCGTTCGACGAGGCAGACGTCGCGATATGGCTGCTCGACGCGAACCAGCCGTTGAAGCAGACGGAGCGCGCGGTCCTCGAGAGCGCCGTGTTGGCAGGGCTGCCCGTTCAGATGTTGATCAACAAAGCCGATCGCCTGAGGGCCGAAGATCTGCCGAAGGTGCTGGCGATGGTGCACGAGTCCATCGCCGAGATCGGGTTGCAGTCGTATCGACCGCCGCTCGCGTTCAGCGCGCGCCTCGCGCTCGCGGGCAAGCTCGGTGACGCGCCCGCGCTGGAGCGCTCGGGGTGGTCTGCGGTGGCCGAGCTGCTCGACCGAGATCTCGTCGGACGGAGCGACGAGCTGAAGGAGCGCGCGCTGCGTCGGCGCCTCGCTGGGATCGTCGGGGCGCTGCGGGACACGGCGAGGAGCGCGGCCGACGCCGCCGCAGAGCGCGGGCGCGATCTTGAAGAGCGGCGCAAAGCAGCAGCCGCGGCCGCCGCCAAGATCGACAGCGACTTCGAGGGCAACAGCAAGGAGCTCGCGGCGTCTCTCGCGCCGCACTTCGCGGAGTGGCGTCGTGACGTAGATCTCGTGGCCGTGGGCCGCGACGCCGTGGACGCTTCGAAGGATCCGGTGCTCGTGAGGTACGCGATCGATCGCGCGCTCTCGCGCCTCGCCGAGCCTGCGTCGCGCGGGCTCGAGGCGTTGTCCGGCGACGCACGCGTGGCTGCTGCTTCGTTCTTGCCGCTCGCCCGAGTCGCAGTGCGCGCATCCGCTTCGTCAGCTGTCGCGGAGGGCTGGCTTCCCGCGATCGCACGCGCTCTAGCTTCCACGGCGATCGACGAGCTCGGCGCACGCGCGGTCGCCAAAGCGGCTACCTCCGACGAGGCGGGCGTGCTCGCGGA
>JANYHY010000049.1 GCA_025362165.1 Myxococcales bacterium
TCCATGCGAGGGTTCGCGTTGGATCAGGAGATCTTTGGTCGCTTGATCAACGAAGAGAAGGAGCGCGTGACCGAAGAGCGGGAGTCTCCTCGCGCTGCCTTGACCCTGATCCGAGCGATCTTCGACGCGTGGCCGCTGTCCGTCGATGATCCGGACGAGCTCGACAAGTGGATCTCGTTCGCGCTGGACGAGCTCGAAAAGGAGCTGAAACATAGCGTCTTCAGCGATGCAGAGCGGGACTCGATGCGCGTCGATCTCGCCATGCTCGCGAGCCGATTCGCACGTATGCCGCTCGCGCGCGCGTCAGCCTTCGCGATGGACGCCAGGCTGCTGCACATGTTGACGTCGCCCTTCGCCGTCCGCGATGCAGCGACGCTCGAGAAGGAGCTCGTCACGTTCGTGGACGCGCGAGTGAAGTTCGATGCGCTAGAGCCCGATCTCGATGACGCGCGTGACTCGCTGAAAGGTCAGATCGACGCAGCGATGAGCGTGCTCGACGGGCCGCACCGCGCTCATGTGCTCGCGACAGCAGCCGTGATGTTGGTGTCTCCGCCGCCGTGCGCCGCGCGCCTGCCGATCCGCACGCCGCGAGACATGTCCCCCCCACCGGAGCGAGCGCTCGCGTGCTCGTTGGTTCGCGCGCTCGCGGGCGTGGACAATGACGAGGCGGAGCTGTCAGCGCTTATCGCTCTCTATGATGCGACTACGGTGGGCGCGTGGTCTGTCGCGATGCACGGGCGCACGCGCGATCCTGCGCGCGCGATGGCTGCGAGGCCTCTGCTCTCGCCCATCTCTCCCGATGACCGAGCGGTGATCGCGCGTGATGCGTCAGCTCGGCCGAGCCGCTTCATCGCCGCAGGGCTCGCCGCTGCGGTGCTCGTCGATCGAGGTGCCGGTCACGCGAAGTCGCGCGCGGCTTCTTGGCGCGCTTTCGGTGAGACGCCCGTGGATGTCGCCGCTGCGGTGCTCGTCGATCGCCGCTAGCCCTCAGGCAATGTCCTTCTTTGCTGCTTCGGCGAGGGCGTGCGCGAGATCCCTCAGCCGTGCCTCGTCTGGGCCTTCGAGCATGATGCGGAGCTTGGGCTCGGTGCCGCTCCAACGCACCAAGAGGCGGCCTTCGTCGCCGAGCTCCGCGTTCACCTTCGCAGAGAGGGCGCTGAGCTTCGGCATCTGCTCGAAGGGCTTGCGCGCCGTCAACGTGACGTTCACGAGCACTTGAGGGAGGCGAGTCATCGCGGCGGCGGCGAGCTCGGAGAGAGGTTTGTTCGCGCGCAGCATCAGCGCGAGCACCTGGAGCGCCGCGACGATCCCATCGCCTGTCTGCGTGTGATCGAAGAACACCAAGTGACCAGACTGCTCGCCGCCGAAGTTGTATCCGTTCGCGCGCATCGACTCGACGACGTAGCGATCGCCGACCTGCGTGCGCACGAGCTTGGCGCCCGCTGCGTTGAGCGCGCGCTCGAGGCCGAGGTTGCTCATCACAGTCGAGACGACGGTCTTCTTCGCGAGCGTGCCGCTGGCCAGCATGGCCTTGCTGCACATCGCCATGATCACGTCGCCGTCGACGATCTGCCCCTTCTCGTCGACCAAAATGAGCCTGTCGGCGTCTCCGTCCAGCGCGATGCCGATCTGCGCGCCGCGCCTCACGACCTCTCCGCGCACGTGGTCTGGGTGGAGCGCGCCGCAGTCCTTGTTGATGTTCACGCCGTTGGGCTTCACGCCTATCGCGGTCGTGTGCGCTCCGAGCTCGCCGAACACCATCGGCGCGACGCGGTAGGCCGCGCCATGAGCGGCGTCGATCACCACGCGCACGCCGTCCGCCGACAGATCGCGAGGGAACGTGCTCTTCGCGAAGCTCACGTAACGTCCGCGGGAGTCTTCCATCTTCTCAGCGCGGCCAACGCCAGGGCCCGTTGGGCGCGTCGTCATTGCGGCGCCGCCGTCCTCCATGAGCGCCTCGATCTCCGCCTCGGTCTGGTCGGGGAGCTTGAAGCCGTCAGTGCCGAACACCTTGATGCCGTTGTCGGCATAAGGGTTGTGGCTCGCGCTGATCACGATGCCCGCGTCTGCGCGCATGCCGACGGTGAGGTGCGCGACGGCAGGAGTGGGCACTGGGCCACAAAGGATCACGCGCCCGCCCATCGCGCAGATACCGGCAGAGAGCGCGCTCTCGATCATGTACCCGGACAGCCGCGTGTCCTTGCCGATCAAGACGCGCGGCGCGTGTGGCTTGCCGCGGCCGGCCACCACCGTGATCGCGCGCCCGAGGAGCGTGACCATCTCTGGCGTCATAGGCGCTTCGTTCGCGACGCCGCGCACGCCGTCGGTGCCGAACAGTTTGCGCGCAGGCACCTTGTTCTGTGTCGGTGCGTGCGCTCGAACGTGCGGCGCCTTTGTGTTGTTCTTCATCAGTCCCTGAAGTTGACGAACTGCAGCTCGACGTTCATCCCGGCGGCGCGAATGAGCGCCATCGCTTGTTGGAGATCGTCCTTGTTCTTGCCGGAGACGCGCACTTGCTGATCTTGGATCGAAGCTTGGACTTTCAACTTCGCGTCCTTGATGCGACGCACGATCTCTTTGGCGGGCTCGACCTCGATGCCCTCCTTGATCGTAATGAGGATCTTCGCGCCGCCCTTGCCAGTCGGCTCGGGCTCTCCGACCTCTACGCC
>JANYHY010000063.1 GCA_025362165.1 Myxococcales bacterium
GACCCGAGGCGATGATGGTCAGATGCGTCGCTGGCTCGCCCGCTTTCCAGACGAAGTCACCTCGCGTGTAGCTGCGCCGCACCGCGCCGCGCGCGAACTCGGCGCGAGTGGCGTCGCTCAAACCCGACAAGAGGCGCGAGGCGCGCATGACACGCTCGATGCTTTGCTCCGGAGGCGGTTCCATCTCCGGAGGTACTTATCACGTTGCTAGGCTCGCAAGCGCTCGAGGGAACAGAACATTGTTCTCGAGGTGAATGTGTTCGTGGAGATCGCGCTCGAGCGCTTCGAGGCCCGTGTAGAGAAGTCGGTACGAGGTGCACGCGTCCGCGGGGAGCTCGTAGTCGTGCGTCACGGCTCGCAGCTGGCGGAGCAACCCGCCAACAGCGTCGTGCTCCAGGGTCATCACGTCGATCGGCCCGTCTACTGGCTCGCCGGCGAGCACGAGCGGGAACAACACGGCCTCCTCTTTGTAGAGGTGAGGATCGAGGTCGTCTTTGAGCGCGAGGAACAAGCTCTCGACACGCGCGAGCTCTGGGTGGTTGGCGCCGTGCACCCGGCGCACTTTGACCGCGATGGGCTCCAACCGCGCGAGCTCCGCGCGCGTGAACACGTGGTGCGTCGTCACAAGGTGATCGATGAGCTTGCTCAGCGGCGCGTCGGACCAACCGCCGTTCATGCTCGCCGCGCCGATCTTCGCCGAGGCCTCGATTTCTGCGATCAGCTCGGACAACGAGACATGCGCGAGCTCGCAAGCCTCCGCGAGCGTGCGCGCACCTCCGCAACAGTAGTCGATGTGCCGCTGCTCGAGCACGCGCGTCGCGCTCGGGATCTCCAGCGCGATCTCGCGAACCGTACGCTTGCCGTCGATCACTTGCCGAACCCGCGCACGATGGCGACCAACGCGTCGAGCTGCGCCTTCTTGTCGTCGCCGTCGAGATCCGGATTGCCCGGCATCAGCGGGCTCTTCCCCACAGCCGCGCCGCCGTAGAGGATCGTCTTCTTGATGTCCTCGTCTTTGACGCTCTTCTGCCACGCCGCGTCCGTGTAGTTGCGCGGCTTGGGCGTGAGCGCCGCCGCGCCAGGTCCGTCGCCTTTGCCAGTCTCTCCGTGACACGGCACGCACCGTGTCTTGTAGAGATCCTGTGCGGCAGCGGCTGGGCTTGGCCCCGTCGAGGCGGTCGTCGAGGTCGGCGTCGTATTCGTCGACGTGGTGGTAGTTCCCGTGGACTCCGGCTTGCCGCAGCCGTTGAGCAGGAACGCGACGGCGCACGCGATGGCACTTCGAGCGAACATGCTGTCAGCCTTTCGTTGAGTCCTATTTAGAGTCGCAGGGGCGCGCGCGGTATGACGGATGTCAGTTCAGGTCTTCGGAGGCAAAACGATCGCTGCGTCCACCACGTGAACGATGCCGTTCGCTCCGGGAATCGTCGCGACGATCTTCGCGTCGTTGCCTTTGGAAATTCGCGGTCACGATCGCCGATGATCAATAGCAACGCTTGCTCGTAGCGCGTGGTCCTGATGTGATGGCTCGATGGGCCATAGTTCGTTACCCGAAGGGATTGCAGCGCAGCACGAACATTTCTCGGCCACGTTACGGGACATCCGACAAGCGCACGATTCGGGAGGGAGTTGGCACAAGCTCGCGGCGATGGTGGACCAGCTCATCGCAGACGCGCGCGAACATTTCGAGCAAGAAGAGGAGCTGATGGCGCGCGGCGGGTATCCGGACCTCGGCGAGCATCGCACGCACCACGAGATCTTCCTTCGCCGCCTTCAGGTCCTGCGCGGCGAGCTCGAACGGAAGGAGACCGAGCTCGTTTCGGTGATCACCGACCTTCTCGCCAAGTGGTTCCAAGAGCACGAGACGACGGCGGACCGCGCGATGATGTCTTTTCTCAACATCGCACCGTGACCCAAGTGACAACCGTCAACTGACGCGTCGCGTGCGTGGGGATCGTGACCCAGCCATGACCGTGTTCGGCGCATGGACCATCCATGGCCACACACGACTTTCACATCCCGGTAATGGGCACAGGCTTCACGATCGACACGCCGCTGCGCGTGGCGCGCTTCGGCATCGACTCGGTGATGTCGATCGTCGACGACGCTCTCTGCGAGCGCGTCCGCCGCCACTATGCACACGAGCGCAGGATGCCAGCCGAGAAGATCTCGCTCCAATCGCCGGACTCGCGCGCGCGTCGGATAACCGCCTATCTCGATTTGATCGCTCTGCTCCTCGAGCGGCAAATGGAGGACCTCCGCGCGCTGCCCTTCGTGCCTGGCAACGACAAGACGAAGTACTTCGAGATGCTCGCGGACGACTCGATGCTCAAGCTTCGATTCCTCGACTATCTCGAGATGCGTTGGGGGGCCGCGAGGCGCAAAATCGAGGACGATCTGACGCGAGCGATGACGTGCGGGTCAGCCGACGTGAACATCATGACCAAGCTCGATCGAGCGCGCTACGACGACCTCGGCGTCATGCTCGGCAGTGACCATCACGACGCCAAGGCCGCGCTCCGTGGCTTTGCGGCCTCGCGCATCGTTGGCAACTTGGTGTTGTCCGCGGGCATGAACCCGACGCTCCTCGGGATGCTGGAGCGATTCTCGGATTTCTATCGCGACGCCGAAGGGCGCATTCGCAAGGGCGTCATCCTAAAGGTCTCCGACTATCGATCGGCGCTGGTTCAAGGGAAGTTCCTCGCCAAGAAGGGCATCGAGCTGCTCGAGCTGCGGATCGAGTCGGGGCTCAATTGCGGGGGCCACGCGTTCCCGACCGACGGGACGCTGATGGGGCCGATCCTTGCCGAGATCGTCGGCAAGAGGACGGAGCTCGAGGAGACGTTCGCCCCCGCGATTGCCAAGCACTACGCGGAGAACGGGATGCCGTTCGTGGGCGAGCCGCGACGAATACGCATTACTGTTCAAGGCGGGATTGGCAACTATGGAGAGGCTCGTCGGATGCGCGAGCACTACGGCGCAGACGCGACGGGGTGGGCGAGCCCGTTCTTGCTCGTCCCCGAGGCGACGGCGCTCGACGAAGGCACCCGCGCCAAGCTCGCCGCAGCGACGGAGAAGGACCTCTACTTGAGCAACGCGTCGCCGCTGGGAGTGCCGTTCAACAACCTCCGTGGCTCGAGCTCCGAGCGATGGACCAAGACTCACATCGACGAAGGGCGCCCGGGATCGGCGTGCCCACGCGGGTACCTGGCCTCGAACACCGAGTTCACCGATCGCCCTATTTGCACGGCCTCTCGTGAGTATCAGCGCGCCAAGTTGGACTCGCTCGGGCTCGACGCGGCTCCGCATTCGGACACGACGGACCCAAGCGTCCGCGCGATCTACGACAAGACCTGCATCTGCAATCACCTCGGCAACGGCGCCCTGATCGCGCTGGGACAAGCCAGGCCAGACGCGCCAGTCGCGGTGTGCCCAGGACCAAACATCGCCTGGTTCAATCGTCAATACACCCTGCGTGAGATGGTCGACCACATCCACGGCCGCGGGGAGAGCCTCGTGGCCGCCCATCGCCCGCATGTCTTCGCGAAGGAGCTCGAGATGTACGTCGACTACTTCGAGAAGATGCAGAGAGCCGCGCGCGACAACAAAGCATCGGCGCGCGTGGCGTTGTTCAAGGCCAACCTCGAGACCAGCATTGCCCACTATCGAACCTTGGTGACCGCTCCGGCCTACGAAGGAGAAAACCTGCGATCGCTCGCGAGGGCCATCGACGCGGCGAACGCGCGCCTCGCTACTTGCCAGTCAGGCCTCTACCCACCCATCGATCGCTCCTCGGGAGCACGCACGAAGCTCATGGGCGTGACTGGCAAAGCAGACATCGAGGCCGTCGCAGTCTGCGGACGCGCGCCGCGCGGCACCTACAAATCCCAGCCGAGCGAGCCCAACGCTTACGGAATGGACGAGTCAGTTCCCCACGCAGACGTCACGATTCACGATCTCGGCGTCATCACCTCCATCGTGATGCAAAACACACCTACAGGTCGTGAGCTCGACCCGGACGTCACCTCACTGCAGATCTGGGAGGACCTGCCGCCCGACGTGGGGATTACCAACTACGCGCGAGGCGGCGCGAACGTCGTGACTGACGACTATGGACAAGTCTACGTACGGCGCCTCATCGGCAGCGTGCCGGTCGCGAGCGACGGCTCTGCGCACTATCAAGTAACGGGCGGACTGCCGCTCACTCTGCGATTGCCGGATACCGCGACCTCGCTCTCCAAGCATCTCCCGCGCACGCTCAATGAGCACTTCATGTCTAGTCCGGGCGAGTCCGTGCACGAAGCGATGCGGTGCGATCTCTTCGACGGCTTCTGCGCAGGCTGCCACTCGTCGCTCTCGGGCAAGCCGCTTGACTCGGCGCTCAAGCCGGACGTGCCGACGCGCGCGTCCGACACGCAGAGCTACTCGCAAGCTCCGACACACCTCGACTTGCCGCCCAATCAGGAGGGGCAATCCCACTGGGCCGTAAGCGCTCAGACCTCGGGAAATGGGCTCTTGGGAGCGAGCCCGGCCGTGAAGTGACGCAGCTCTTCGGGCGCTTCGACGATTCGCATCGCGGGCATTCGCTCTCTCACCTTGGCGAGATCGTGGCCCACGGACGCGACGTAATCGTAGTGGCTCTGCGTGTATACGCGCCTCGGGAGCGCGAAGCGAACGAGCTGCTGCTTGTCTCCGCGATCTCCGAACATCAAGTCACCGATCTCGCAAGTGCGCACTCCACCGGAGAGATAGAACGCGCACGCGACGGACTGACCTGGGAGATCCTCGTGAGACAAATGGGGCAATGAAGCTCCCGCGTCCAAATAGACCGCATGCGCCGCTGCTGGAGTGATGACTCGCCAACCGGCTTCGGAGAGAGAGCGAGCGAGGTAACTCGACGCCGCAAATCGGTATTCGAGATAGCTCTCGTCGAGCACCTCCACGAGGCCTTGTGCGATCGCCTCGAGATCGCGTCCCGCCAAACCTCCATAGGTCGGGAAGCCTTCGGTGCGGATGAGGTCCACGCGCATGCGCTCCATGAGCTTCGGCTCGCGCACGCCGAGCATCCCGCCCATGTTCACGATCCCGTCCTTTTTGGCGCTCATCGTGAACACATCGGCGAGGTCGAACATCTCGTGGGCGATCTTCGACAATGGCCTGTCGCGTTGGCCAGGCTCGTCGCGTTGGATGCGGAACGAGTTCTCCGCGAAGCGACACGCGTCGAGCACCAGCAGCGTGCCGCGCGCGCGGC
>JANYHY010000551.1 GCA_025362165.1 Myxococcales bacterium
CGAGAGATCCCTCTGTGGTCGATCTCGTTCGCGTGATCTTGGGCCTTCGTGACTCTGCGCTGCGCGTGTCTTGGGCATGTGATCTCTTCCGCACGCTCCAGACTGACGAGCTCGCGCGCGTCCTCGATGACGTCGCGCTGCGCGGAGAGAGCGGCGAGGCGCGAGCCAAGGAGGCGCTGTCCGCCATCATCGACGCGCTGGCTTCACAGGAGTCAGACGACGTCGTGCAGCGTCTGCGAGAAGAGGCCGTCGGCGCGGCGCTGCTGTCGCTCGAGCGGTTGATTCATCAACCATTTCGCGCGCGGCCTGTTTCTGCGGTCCCCAAGGGCCCCGAGCGCGTCCCGGACTATGGCTTCGGTCGGCCGCTCACGCTCGGCGAGCGCAAGAGCCTCGCGCGCAAGCACGACCGCACGCTGCTCGCGCGACTGCTCGGCGACCCTCACCCCGATGTGATCCGCGGCCTCTTGCGCAACCCGCGCCTCACCGAGGCTGATCTCGTGCAGCTCATCGCGCGGCGCCCGTCACGCGCGGAGATCCTGGTGGAGATCGCGCGTTCGCCCGTGTGGGTGCACAGGTCGCGAGTGCGGCTCGCCTTGATCTTGAACCCGTCCATGCCCGCGGAGCTCGCGGTGCCGCTCGCGAGCCTCTTGATGCGACACGAGCTGAAGCTCGTCACCGAGTCGACGCAGCTCTCGGATGTCGTTCGCGCGGCGTGTCACGAGCACCTCACCCGCAAGCCTCCACGCAGAGGAGTCGGCACGCCGACACTGCAGTGAGCCTCAGCCCTCGTCGTCTTCGATGTCCCACATCGCGATCGCCGCGCCAAAGATCGCGCTCGCGCATGTTGGGCAGAGCGGTGCCTTCTCGCGTCGCACCTCGTCGCCGCGCGTCCAGACGTACTCACCTTCGCCGGTGATCGCGAAGCCGTCGTCCTCCGGCATGGGACGCCCGCATGCGTCGCATGACACCGTGAGCTCTTCGGCGAAGAGCGCCTCATGACCGGCAGTGGAGAAGACCTCTGCGTCCGGCTCACGCGGCGTGTCTGCTCGTTGGGCTCGCGAGCGCTCCATCTGCCAAGCACGATAGCGCAGGCCAGGCTACTGAGCGACTGGTAGTCCGTCGCCTACGTCATACGAATAGCGGCGAAGCATAGGATGGAACAGGAAGCCGGGAAGACGGGAAGGTTTGGGATTGTTTCGAATACACGGGCACGGCACTCAATTCCAACCTTCCCGTCTTTCCGTCTTCCTGTGAATATCTCCAGCCTACTAGGCGTGATCATGGCTGCTTGGAGGTCAGCCAGATTCCGCTGCCGTAGGTGATCGCGCTCGCGACGCCGAACGCGATGTTGGTGGCCGCGACGCAGAGGAACAAGCCGTGCGGGCCGACGTGGAACACCTCGAGCGCAACGATCATCATCGGCGCCTGCACGAGAAAGATGACAGCGCTGTCCACCGCGAGCGTAGTCCGCGCGGCGCCCGCTCCGGTCATCGCGTTGCCGAGCACCACACCGATGCCCAAACCCCAGTAGCTCGGCGCCACCGCGAGCAAGTAGGTCATGGCGATCGCGATGGGCGCGTCGTCTGCGTCGAACATGCGCAAAATGGACTCGCCGAACGTCATGAAGAGCCCGGCAAGGATCGCGTTGGTGATGACGTCGTACCCCGCAGTCCAGAGCCCAGCACGCTTGGCGCGCGCGAGGTGACCTGCGCCCACGTTCTGCCCGACGAAGGTCTGCGCGGCGCTCCCCCAGCCCATCGCGACGAACATGGCCATCGTGTCGGGTCGAAACACGAGACCCATCGCTGTGGTCGCGGTCTGATCGGTGTTGGTGGTGAAGTAGCGAGCGACGAGCGAGGTCACGAAGATCACCGCCGCAATGCGCAGGACGAACTGCGCGGAAGACGGCCACGCCATCCGAGAGACGCGCGCCACATCTGCCCAATCCGGCAAGATTTGGCCCTTCGGAGGGCGAATGACTCCGAAGCGGCGCACCAGCAAGATCACGATCGGGACGAGCACGACGCCGCGCGCGAGCACTGTGGCCCACGCGGCGCCGAGCATCCCCATGCGCGGGATCGAAAGCGCGTGCGCAATCCTCGCAGACCACTCGAGCGACTTGGGGACAGGCCCATCACCAAAGACGAACAAGAGCGCCAAGAACACGTTGAGCACGTTGCCGAGCACGAGCAGCGTCATCGGAGTCTTCGCCGATCCGAGCGCGCGCTGCATGCCCGTCAGCTGCAACAAGAGGAAGATCGTGATGCTGCCTCCCACCGACACTCGCAAGTATCGAGTCGCGATGATCGCGACCTGGCCTTTGGCGCCGATGAGCCCCGAGACAACGGGTCCGGCGAGACCACCGCCGATCAACGCGAAGAAACCGCCGAGTGCGACGATCATGCAGAGCGCAGCCCAAGCATAACGCTCGATCGCGCGCTGATCGCCGGCGCCCTTGGCTTGAGCTAGCAGCGCGCTCGAGGCGGTCGTGACGCCGTAGCTCACGATGGTGCCTATCGCAGCGAGCTGATCGCAGATGCCCAACGCGCCGAGCGACGCGCCAACCTCCTCCCGCGGGAGCTGCGCGACGATGTAAGCGTCGACGAGGTTGAAGGTCGTCTGGAGCGCCATCCCTAGCGCGAGCGGCGCCCCGAACCGTGCGACCTCGAAGGCTAGCGGCCCGCGCAGGATGCGCTTGGTCGCCTCGTCCGTCATGGGTCACTGATTACCACTCTTCAGTAGAGTTGCCGCTCCTGGCTGGAACGAGCTAAAGAAGTAGGGTCGTGCCGTCGGATCCCAACAAACCAAGCTCGCCCGAGCTCTCTCGCCCTTCGAGGCGAGAGCTCCTCACGCGCGTTGGCGTTGGAGGCGCAGTGCTCGCAGGCGCCGCGCTCGTCGCTCGCAGCGCTTGGGACAAAGGCGGCTTGGGAGTTGCGACGGGGCAGGGGGCACGCCAAGTCCGCGACTACCGATTAGCTGACTCGACCAAGGACCTCGCGAACGCCGAGCTCGCGATCGCGCGCGGCGTGCGTGACGGTGACGGAAAAGCGCCTAGCGCAGAGGAGCTCGTCACGCGCGCGCTCGCTGCGATGGGCACGATGAGCGCGTTCGTATCGCAAGGCGACGTCGTCGTCGTCAAGCCGAACATCGGCTGGGATCGCATGCCCATCCACGCGGCCAACACCAACCCTGATGTCGTCGGGGCGGTGGTCAAGCTCGCGTTGGCAGCGGGCGCCAAGAAGGTCGTCGTCGCAGACGGCTCTTGCAACGATCCGAACCGCTGCTTTCAGCGCTCTGGCATCTGGAAGTCCGCATATGACAACGGCGCGGAGGTGGTGCTCCCGGCCGAGCATCACTATCGGACGATGCGGTTGCAGGGTGATGTCCTCGACGAGTGGCCCGTGTTCACCACGCTGGTCAACGCGGACAAAGTCATCAATGTGCCCGTCGCCAAGCACCACAATTTAGCCAAGTTCACCGCGGCGATGAAGAATTGGTATGGCGTGCTCGGTGGGCGCCGCAATCGCCTCCATCAAAATATCGATACTTCGATCGCGGACCTTGCGACTTTCATGAGGCCAACGCTGACCATCATCGACGCGACTCGCGTATTGATGCGCAACGGGCCTCAAGGCGGAAATATAGATGACACTCGTGAGCTCCTCACGGTCGTCGCTTCAGTCGATCAGGTGGCTGCTGACGCTTACGCGTGCACGCTCATCGGGCAACATCGAGACAACCTCCCCTATCTGAAGACCGCGCACGATCGTGGCATCGGGACGATGTACTGGGAGAACCTCCGAACGAAGGAGGTCTGAGTGGAACCGCACTCGAGTGTCAGGCTAGACATCGGTCTCGACCGCGTCGAATCAGGCCACGTGCACCACGAGCATGTGGAGCCGATCCCTTGGAAAACTGGGCGTGTCGGCGCTGTAGACGCGATCGATCGCGACACGAGCTGGGTGGCACCCGTCACGGCCTCTGCCATCGCCCCAAGCGTCACCTCACCATCACCTATCGGCAAACTCACAAAGCCGAAGAAGCAAGATCCCACGCGGCCCGGCTCGGGCATCCCCGCCCGGTTCCGTATCAGGACTCTCGTATGGGTGCGCAGATTCTCCCAAGTCTTCTTCTTCGGGCTGTTCTGCTACTTCGTATTCCAGACTGGGTTTCGCGGCTCGTTCGCGGCTAGTTCGGATACGCCGGTCCGCTTGCCATATCCGGTAGAGGCTTATCTCCTCTCGGACCCATTCGTCGGCGCGATGACCCTGCTCTCGACCCACACGGTCTATCGAGGCCTGTTGTGGAGCGTGGGCATGCTCGCGCTCACCATGGTGTTCGGCCGCGTGTTCTGCGGTTGGATATGCCCGTTCGGCACTCTTCACCACTTCTTCGCGTGGATCTGGCCATCGCGCGTTGGTCGCGGCGGCTCGCGCGTAGAGGCGAACAAGACTCATACTTACCAGCGCGTCAAATATTATTTGATGTACGGGTTCTTGCTGAGCGCGGTCTTCGGCAGCGCCATCGGCGGGATGTTCGATCCCATATGTATTGCAGTTCGCTCAATCGGTTTAGGTGTCGTGCCCGCCGCTCAATATCTCACCAATCGCAGCGTCGCGGAGATCGACTCGCACGTCTCGTCGCGAGGAGTGCAGAGCGTCGCAGACCACTCACAAGATTTTCTCTCCAGCACCATCTGGCAATCCCATCAGTTCTATTTCCACCAGACTTGGCTCATTCTCTTTTTGCTAGTCGCGGTGCTATTCGCCAATCGATTCATACCTAGGTTCTGGTGTCGGGTGCTCTGTCCGCTCGGCGCGTTCTTGGGAGTGTTCGCCCGGTTCGCGCTCTTCGGGATGGAGAAGGACCACGCCAAGTGCACGGACTGCAACCTATGCCTCGTCAATTGTCAGGGCGCGGACAGCCCGCAGGGTGGCGTGAAATGGCGCCAAGACGAGTGCCATATGTGTCTCAACTGCGAGACGGCGTGCCCCGAAGACGTCATCAAGTTTCGGTTCTTACCCAATCGTAAGAGCGCCATCAGCAAGCCTGATCTCCAGCGGCGCACGGCGCTCGCGAGCGCGGCGGCGGGGGCGCTGTTCATCCCAGTCGCGCGCGTCGCAGATTCATTGGACGTCAACTACCACTCCAAGGTCATTCGGCCGCCCGGCGCGGTGGAGGAGCGCGCGTTCCTCGAGCGTTGCATTCGCTGCGCGGAGTGCATGAAGGTGTGCCCCAATAACGCGTTGCACCCAGCTTTCTTCGAGGCGGGTGTAGAGGGTATGTGGACACCCATACTCATCGCGCGAATTGGATATTGCGAGCACTCATGCGTGTTGTGCGGCCAGGTGTGCCCCACAGGCGCGATTCAGAAAATCTCCGAGAAGGAGAAACTAGGTATCGGGCAGCCCCCCATCAAAATCGGGACGGCCTTCTACGATCATGGGCGGTGCTTGCCATGGAGTATGGGCACGCCTTGCATCGTGTGTGAGGAGTTCTGCCCGACGTCACCCAAAGCGATATGGGTCGAAGAGGTAGACGCGCCCGTGCGCGACAAAGTGCCGGGCCCCAACGGCGAGCCGCCGGCGATGAAGATCGTGCACCTCCAACGCCCGCACGTGGACCCATCATTGTGCATCGGCTGCGGCGCGTGCGAGAAGGTCTGCCCGGTTCAAGATCAGCCAGCCGTGTACATCACGAGCGTGGGTGAGACGCGCAGCAAGACCAACGTCATCTTGCTCGAGAACACCTCTTACAATCAGAAGACCTGAGCGACCTCGTTAGAGGTCAGTTCGGTACGGGCGTCGGCGGATCCGGCGGCTTCTGCGTGTCATTCTGGATGCAGCTCGAGAGATCGAACAGCATGAACTCGAGCGCCTTCTCTTGTGGGGAGAGGTTCGTAGTCTTGCAGTTGGCGGGGAACGTCCCGCCTGTCGCGTCGCCGCTCGACACGTGCAAGTCGCTGTACACCACCTTGCCGCACTGCTGATCTGCGGGGAGTGGGACTGGAGTGTTGAACGAGTAGTAGAGGATGGCGTTCTCTGGTGTGTTGTACACCCAACGCACGGACGTCATCGCGTTGACCTTGTCCACGTCGTGTCGTGGCTGATTGATCTGGAATTGGTCTTTGCCGTTGAGCGCCTTGACGT
>JANYHY010000104.1 GCA_025362165.1 Myxococcales bacterium
CGTGTGAGGCAGCGCGAGCGCGAAGGGCGCGATGGTCGCATCGAACATGGAGCCGTCTGCGCGGTGCATCTGGTAGGTGCCGCGCATCTCACCACGGGGAGTCTCGAGGACGCACCCGCTCGTGTACTCGAAGTGCTCGCCGGGCTTGAGCGTGGGCTGCTGCCCGATCACTCCGGGGCCGCGCACCTCCTCTACCTTGCCAACGCCGTCCGTGATGATCCAATGCCGGGTGCGGAGCTGCGCAGGCTCGGTGCCCTCGTTCGCGATGCGGACCGTGTACGCGAACACGTACCGGCGCGCTCGCGGCGCAGACTGCTCGGAGACGTACTGGGTTTGCACCGAGATGCGAATGCCTTGAGTGGTGGCTTCTGACACCCCTGGAGGAGTGCCACGATCGCTGGCGGGCATCAACTGCAAGCGACCCGCATGGACGGGTTCGAGGCGCATCTCAACGCTCGCTCTTCATGTGGAGCCGCAGAAAATCGTGTGCGGCGCGCCATTTGTCCTTGGCAGGCTCGCGCCACACCATCGCGTCGAACCCGTGAATCTCGCCAGGAGAGATGTGCAGCACGCACTCGCTGCCCATGCGATCGAGCACGTCTTTGAGGCGCCGCGAGTGCGCGAGCAAGGGGTCGCGCGTGCCGACGGAGAGGAAGAACGGTGGCAGCGGTCTGTCCAGCTTGGGGCTGCGCTCGAGCAGCACGACCGGGCTATGCAACGCGTCGTGGTCACGAGGCGCCCAAGCGCGCGAGCCGACGTAGCTCGTCGCCGCGTCTAGCAGCATGTCCTTCACCCACCACGACATCGTCGGATGATCTTGCCAGCGGTGAACGTCATGCACGTCGAGGAATGGGTACGTCGCGATGACGGCGGCGAGCGGCACCTTCGCGTCGAACAGTCGGCGCGCGTAGGGCTCTTGGCGGCGAATCGAGCTGGCGAGCGCTAGCGCTGTCACGAGGTTGCCGCCCGCGGACTCTCCCGCGATCGCGATCTTGTTTGGATCACCGCCGTAGCGCTCTGCGTTCTGCGTGACCCAGTGGAGCGCGGCGCTCGCGTCCTCTAGCGGAGCGGGGAACTGGTTGCGCGCGCCTTGTCGATAATCGATGTTGAACGTGAGGTATCCGCGACGCGCGATGGAGAGCGCCATCACGCGATGCGTCTCCTTCGACAACATCGCGAACCCGCCACCATGCACGTACATGACGACCGGCAGCGGCTTGGGTGTGCGCGTGGGGATGTAGATGTCCAGGCGGTTCTTCGCGTGCTCACCGTACGCAACGTCGAACAAGACGCGAACGTCGAAGCGCGACGGCTGCGCGTCGGGGAGCATGTATCTCATGCGCGCGAGCGTGTGCGCCGCCGCGTCCACCACCGTGGACCGCAGCGCTCCCTCTGCGACTCGCCGCATCTTCTCGAACGAACTCTGCTGCGACATCGCGCATCAGTGTGGCCACGCGTGCCATCGAGATGCAAGACCTCGAGGGCTGGGGGATGGGCTATATTCGCGCGGCCATGATTCATACGCCTCGCATCTACGGCACGTGGTTGAGGTCATTGGCGCGGTTGGCTCGGACGCGCGCGGGCGTCACTGCGCTCGAGCACGCGATGAAGGCTGAGCTCGAGATCAACGATCTCGACACGGTGCCGGAGAGCGCGCGCGGTGGAGTACCGCTGCACAATCGCGCGCGTCAGGGCCGTGCGCCGCGCGTGTGGGAAGACAGCAAGCTGCCGCCACCGCGCGTGGGAGACTGGCCGCGATCGAGCGAGACCTTCGTGGCCGCTTATGACGCGCGACGAACCACACCAGAGCGCGTGACGTCGCGCGTGCTCGAGGCCGCGAGAGAGCTCGACGCGCGCTCGCCGCGAATGACCGTGCTCGTGGAGCTCGCAGAAGACGACGCACGCGCCGACGCAGAGGCGTCTGGGGATCGCTATCGCTCGGGCGTCCCTCGTGGGCCGCTCGACGGCGTGTGCGTCGCCATCAAAGAGCAGACAGCTGTGCGTGGAATGGCGACGCGCGCAGGCACGGGCTTCCTCCCGCGAACGCCAGAGACGACGGACTCCACGGTCGCGCGAAGGCTCCGCGAGGCGGGCGCGATCATCGTCGGCACCACCCCGATGACCGAATACGGAATGACCCCATTGGGCTTCAATCCAAACCGCTCGATGCCGAAGAACCCGCACGACACCAGTCACGTCGCGGGCGGCTCGTCGACGGGATCGGGAGTCGCTGTTGCGACCGGATTGGTGCCGATCGCGATCGGCGCTGACGGCGGCGGCTCGATAAGAATTCCATCAGCGCTCAATGGCGTGTTCGGGATCAAACCAACATGGGGCCGCGTGAGCCGCGCAGGCGACGTGTCAGGAGGGTCCGTCGCGCACGTCGGGCCGCTCGCATGCTGTACGCTCGATCTCGCGCGCACGCTCGAGGTCATCGGCGCGCCGGACCCGCTCGATCCCGAGACGAGTCACGCGCCACAGATCCCGAATGGATCGCTCGTGCGTGCGCTCTCACGCGGAGTCCGTGGAGTGAAGATCGGCGTGTGCGACTCCGAGTGGGCGGACGCGAGCCCGCACGTCGCACTGGCCGGGAGACAAGCCATCTCCGCGCTCGAGAAGGAGGGCGCGCGATTGATTCCGTGCAAGCTCGACCTCGCGCGCTTCGCCCCGGCGATTGGCTACTTGGCAATCTCTCTCGAGGCGCGCGGGGGGCTCCGGTCGGCGTGGAAAGAGCACGCGGACGACATGAGCCCAGACCTGCAGATCACGATGTCGGTCCTCGCGCAGCTGAGCGCGGTTGACTACGTG
>JANYHY010000114.1 GCA_025362165.1 Myxococcales bacterium
GATTCGACTGATGCCTTTGGCCGTGCGCTGGAGCGCCGCTTCACCGTCGGCACTCAGCGCCTCGGAGGCGCGCGTGCACAACAAGAGGCGCTCGCCATCGACGTCGACCGTGCGGACTGCGACGCGCTTGCGCATCGACTCGGTGCGATACGAACCGACCGCTTCGCCCTGCGCGATCAAGGGCGCGAACGCGGCGAGCTCCTCGCACGCCGCCCAAGCGCCAGACCCCGCGACGACCAAGCCAGCGCCATCCGCGATCACGACGGTGTCGAGCGATGCCTCGTGCCGGACATGCGACAGCTGAAAATGCAGGGCGACGAGGGGATCTTCGCTTCGGCGTTGGCGACGTTCTTGAGTCATGGTCGAAATCGTCGCGCGGGAACCCTACCTAGGCCAACTTTCGAGGCTGTGCGCGTTAGCCCCCACCCGACCTCCCCTATGGTCATGGGGGAGGAGAAGAGCCTCTGCCCTCCCCCATGACCATGGGGGAGCTGGAGGGGGCTGCGCCGCCAGCACAACCACCACGCTTTAAGCGTTGTCGTTCGCCGAGGGCGGCGGCAAACTGCAAGCGAGATGCACGCCTGCCACCAAGAGCTTTATGCCCGCCGACGCGCCCTGTTCATGGAGTCGATGCTCGCGAAGGGCGCCAATGCGGTCGCGGTTCTGCCTGCAGCGCCCGTGTTCGTACGCAACAACGACGTCGATCACGAGTACCGCCAAGACTCGGACCTCTTCTACCTGACGGGCTTCGACGAGCCGGGCAGCGTCCTTTTGCTGCTCGCCGACGAGAAGAAGTGCGTCATGTTCGTGCGACCACGCGATCCCGAGCGCGAGATCTGGGACGGCCTGCGCGCAGGCGTCGACGGCGTGAAGTCGCACTATGGAGCGGACGAGGCGTTCAAGATCACCGAGCTCGGCGATGAGCTGCCCAAGCTCCTCGCGAACAAGAAGAGCCTATTTTTCAGGCTCGGCCGCGATCGCGCGTTCGATGACCGCGTGCTGGACGCGATAGAGAACGCTCGTCGTCGCGCGCGCCTCGGCTTCTCGTGGCCGACCGAAATCGTCGACCCCGGGACCGTCGTGCACGAGATGCGTCTCTTCAAACACACTGACGACCTCGAGGCGATGAAGCGCGCCGCGGAGATCACCAAAGAAGCTCACCTGCGCGCGATGAGCGCCACCAAGCCCGGCATGTACGAGTACGAAGTAGAGGCGCTCTTGCTCGAGACGTTCCGACGCGGCGGCAGCGAGCGCCCCGCATACGGCAGCATCGTCGGGTCCGGCGCGAACGCCACCGTGCTGCACTACCGCTCGAACAACAAGAAGATGGAGGCGACCGATCTCCTCTTGATCGACGCAGGCTGCGAGTACGGGTACTACGCGAGCGACGTCACGCGCACGTTCCCCGTGGGCAAGAAGTTCTCACGCGAGCAACAGGCCATCTACGAGCTCGTGCTCGAGGCGCACACGGCGAGCATCGCAGGCACCAAAGTCGGCGCGACGATCGAGCAGGTGCACAAGGAGAGCGTGGAGGTCATCACCGCCGGGCTCGTTCGGTTGGGATTGCTCAGCGGTGAGGTCGACAAGCTAATCGAGGACAACGCGTACAAGGCGTTCTTCATGCACCGCACCAGTCATTGGCTCGGCATGGATGTGCATGACGTGGGCTCCTATTACGTCGACGGCAAAGCGCGCGAGCTCGCTTCGGGCATGGTGTTGACCGTCGAGCCGGGCATCTACATCAGCAAGGACAATGACAAGGTCGGTCCCGAGTGGCGCGGCATCGGCGTGCGGATCGAGGACGACATCCTCGTCTCGGACGAAGGTCCGATCAACCTGACCGTGGCGATCCCTAGCTCTGTCGAGGACGTGCTGCGCGCGTGCGCTTGAAGGCGACCACCGCGTAAGCCAAGCTGCCGGTCAGCGCGGCGATCAGCGGACCCACGATCAGACAACCAAGGACCCAGTCCCAGAGCAGTGACCCGGCCTTGTCGAGCACGTCGTCGCTCGAGATCTGCACCCAAGCGCCGGCGCGGATCCTGTGTGCGAGCTGTACCTCCGCGAGCACGATGAACGGCAGGATCAGGAAGTTCGAGACACGCGATCCGATCCACGCCCACATTCTATTCAAGCGAAGGAGCGAGGCCGCCCCGATGGCCACGAGCCCGTGAAACCCCAACGCGGGCGTGCATCCACAGAACGCGCCCACCGCGACGGCGAGCCCGATTTGGCGAGGCGAGGAGCGCTCGGTGCGGGCCAATCGCCATAGCGCGCGCGCGCGAAGCCACGCTCTTCGAAAGAACTGCAAAGGAACCAAGCGAGTCTACCTCAGACCAGGACACCCTTTGGTTCACGCGATGAAAGTGGGGCGTCGACTTGTCAACGGGGTGGGGTGGTGCTTTGCTTTTCGTCATGCGGGCTGGGTTGCTGCTGGTCATGGGCGCTCTGGCGGCCGCGTGCACTGGCGTCATCGGGGGGGGCGATCTCCCGGCCGATACGAGCAGCTCGCCTTCGTGTGCCAAGCCGATGCCCGGCCCCGCGCCGCTGCGTCGGCTCACGCAGGCTCAGTACGACAACGTCGTGCGCGATCTCCTCGGGGACACCTCGCAGCCTGGTCGCACCTTCCCCACGGATGCGACAGTGGGCGAGTTCTCGAACAACGCGACGACGCTCGTTGTCTCTCCGCTGCTCGCGCAGGCCTATGAAGCCGCCGCCGAGTCACTGTCTGGTGCAGCGATCACGAACCCAAACCTGCTGCCGTGCTCGCCCGTGACGGACGGTGAAGACACTTGCGCGCGCGCGTTCATCGCTTCGTTCGGCAAGCGGGCGTACCGCAGGCCGCTCGCGCAGAGCGAGATCAACGCCATCTTCTTGCTCTACGCAGCCAACCGCGACAGCGCTGATTTCAACAACGGCATCCGCGCCGTGATCGAGCTGATGCTGCAGTCAGCGCCGTTCCTCTATCAAGTAGAGGCGGGCGACGTGGCGAAGGCGACCGATGGCGTGGCTCCGCTCACGTCGTGGGAGATGGCGTCGCGTCTGTCGTTCTTCTTGTGGGGCTCGATGCCGGACGACGCGTTGTTCGCCGCCGCAGACGCAGACCAACTCCAGACGCCCGACCAGATCGAAGCGCAAGCGCGGCGCATGCTGGGGAGCACGAAGGCGCACGACGCCACCGCGGACTTCTTCTCGCAGTGGCTGCACCTCGACGGTTTGTACGGCGCGACGAAGGACCCGAACCTCTTCCCGCAGTACACCGACGCGATGCGCGCCTCGATGCAGAAGGAGACGCTCGCGTTCACGGACTGGGTGCTCTGGCAGAGCGACGGCCGCGTCTCTACGCTTCTCACCGCGCCGGTCTCGTTCCTCGACACGAACACGTCCGCTCTCTACGGCTTGAACGTGACGTCGACGACGCCGACGAAGACCCAGCTCGATCCGAAGCAGCGCGCAGGCATCCTCACGCAGCCGAGCGTGATGGCGGTGTTCGCCAAGCCCAACCAGAGCTCGCCCGTGACGCGCGGCAAGTGGGTGCGTGAACGGTTGCTTTGTCAACGAGTGCCGCCGCCCCCCTCGAACGTCAACATCATCCCGCCCGAGGTGAAGTCGGGGCAATCCACCCGACAGCGCTTCTCGCAGCACGACGCCGATCCCGCGTGCGCCGGTTGCCACAAGCTGATGGATCCGCTCGGGTTCGGCTTCGAGCACTACGACGCGATCGGACGGTACCGAACGGTGGACCAAGGACAGCCCGTGGACGCGACAGGCGTCGTGAGCTCCTCGGACGTGGACGGCTCTTTCGACGGCGCCCCCGCGCTCGCTTCGATCCTCGCCGGCAGCAGAGAGGTCACCGACTGCGTGTCGATCGAGTGGTTCCGGTACGCGTTCGGCCGAGGTGAGACGCCCGACGACGAGTGCTCCCTCGGGACGGTCAAGGACGCGTTCGCCAAGG
>JANYHY010000129.1 GCA_025362165.1 Myxococcales bacterium
ATGGATTCACTGCGCACCTTCTGGAGCACAGCGCGCTCTTCGGGGCTCAGGTCCATCGCCTCGGGTGTGGCCTCGGCGTGCAGCACGATAGGAAGCTGGGTGTATCGGTTGAGCGTCTCGCGGATGCGATCACGGTGCGTCCACGCGCGCACGCCTTCCAAAATCACGTCGAGCGCGTCCACGTCGAGCCGATGAATCGAAGGTGGCGGGTCGAGGCGATCCGTATCCTTGTAGAATGCATACGTCGCGTCCTCTGGCAGGTTCACGAGGCCCGCGAGCTTGCGACGCACCTGCACCTCGAGCGCGCGCTGGAGCTCCTCGCTCGGGAGCTTGCCTTCCTTCATCAGATACTTGCCGAGAGCGATTCCCTGCGCTTTCGCGCTCGTGATCGCGCTTGCCGCTTGCACATCTTCGAGCTTCCCCTGCGCCTTGAGCAGCGAGCCGAGCGGCGCGATGAGCCTGCCCGTCACGACGCGTGTCGGCGTCCCGTTCGTCAGCGCGATGCGATGGCGAGTGCCATCGGACTCGCGAAACTCGAGCGTCCCAGAGAGCGCGCGGTCGAGGACGTAGACCAACACGTGCAGTAGCGGCGTCGTCGCCAACGTCCCTTCCGCAGTCGGCGCGGGCTCGTTGTCCGATTCGCGCACGAACGAGTGCGCTTTGAGCGAGCGCTCGTCGACCTCGGTCGGGCTCGGCGATGTTGCGCCCGCGGTCATCGTTGGGCCCGTCTTCCAGCCCTCGGTCTCCACGACGCGCGTGATGGAAAGCTCGTCTTGCAGCTCGAGCTCCACGACGCGCGAATCCGAAGCGCGCCTCACGCACGGCCGCGCGCCGTCATCTTCGTTCGCGGCGATCACCTCGGCGATCTCCCCGTCCGAGAGCTCCACGAGAGTGCCACCAGGGATCACGCCCATACAGGCGCAGATCGCGCGGAGCGCGAACGGGCTCAAGCGCGCGTCGTTGGCGAGCTCGCGGATCGTCTCGTCGTACGACTGCGTCGCGCGCAGATCCACCCAACGCGAGGCGGTCGCGACGAGCTCAGCCGCGAAGGAGGCATCGGGCGGCTCCGCCTCGTTCAACGCGCGCGCAGCTTCGTAGGCGATCACCGCTGACGCCGAGGTCGGGTCAGCGCCTCCGAGGCCGATGACCATGGCAGGTCGAGGCAAGATCGACAACGCCGCGCCGACGACGATCGCCACGAGCGCTGCTCGGTCTTGCGTGATCTCGCGCGCGGCGGCGACGGCGACGACGGCTGCCGCGACCTTCGTCGTGATCCTGTCAGGCACATAGCTGGCGAGCCCCAACAGCGCGGCTGTCGTGCCCACGGAGTCGTCCACGATGCAGCGTGCAGCTCTGGCGAGCGCAGGCATCTCCACGTGCGGCCCGGCTCGAGTTGCGGCGGTGATCGCCTGTAGCGAGTGTGTGAGCGCGGCGCCCGAAGCTACGAGCCGTTGCTCGATCGTGAGGTGCGGAAGATCTGCTCCATACGTCTTGGCAACCTCCGACATGGGGGAGCGCGTGATCGTCGAGGTGCTCGAGCCTGCGGCGATGTCCGCGCCGAAGCGCCGCAGATCATCCGCCGTGGCCGAGCGCGGCAGCGACACGATGCGCGCGCCGACCTTTGTGAGCAGCGTCGCAAGCTCCATCGCGCTGTCGAACGCGGACTGCGAGAGACGCGCGATCCTCCCGTCCACATAGATCGCCGACTGTGCGAGCTCGAGTCTGATGGTCGCCGACTGCTTTGGCATCCGCGCGATCGCGCCTGCTGCTTCGCCGACTCTGCGCTCGTACTCCGCGGTCGTATGCTGTCGATTCGAAGCGAGCTTGGCGAGAGCCGCCAGCGCTAGCACCAGACCTTCTTCAGCGGAGGCCTCCGACGCGTGAGCGCTCTCTCCAGCTATCGGTGCGGGTACGGAAGCCGCGGCGTCGCGATGGCCTTCGCGCGTGAGCCATTCGCGCACCGCTCGACGCACCGGCGCGGGCGCGGAGTGTGTCGCTGCAGCGAGATCCGCGGGCTTGCTGCGTGCCACGCGCGCGACGAGATCGAGCAAGATGCGCGCGCTCCCCTCGCTCATCGGCTTGTGCAGCGCAGAGACGATCGCCGGCCACTCCGCCTCCGTGAGTCGTGCGAACACCGGCGCCATCGCGCTGCGCGCGGACTCCTCGAGGTTGGCGAGCGCCGCCACGAGCGCCTCCTTGCCGAAGGCCGCGCTCATGACGGCCGCCTCGAGCTTCGGCGCGTCCTTCGGGCCGACGACCCGCGCGAGTTTGCTGCAGAGGTCGCGCACGGCGCGCATGACTTCGACATGTCGGCCGTTCGACATCGCGAAGAT
>JANYHY010000132.1 GCA_025362165.1 Myxococcales bacterium
TCGCGCCCGTCGACCCGTCGAACACGGTGGTGACAGGAGCGAGCGCTGCGCTGTCTGGGGCGCGATAGAGCACCAAACCACCAAACGCGAGCACGACGGAGGCCATGGCGAGACCACGGCGGATTTGAGGTGTGCGCAACCAGCTGGAAACTAGCATTTCGTCACTCCGACCCGCGAAGAGGCCGGCACCACCGTGGGATACGCGGTGCGCTTGGCGAAAAGCAGCGGGCAGGCGTTAGGACGCCTCGGAGGACGAAAAGTTCTGGAGCGGCTCGAATTTGTCCGCTGGGCGAGCGACAATTGGGGCGT
Source organism: Myxococcales bacterium (assembly GCA_025362165.1). Classification (GTDB taxonomy): domain Bacteria; phylum Myxococcota_A; class Polyangia; order Polyangiales; family Polyangiaceae; genus JANYHY01. Next base: position 310 of record JANYHY010000132.1, read on the forward strand.
GCCAACGGCACCCTACCTAGCGTTGATGTCCGCCGAAGGCGGCATCAATCGTCTGCGGTGGCTTAGATGCGGGCGATCGTGGCGGCGTAGTCGACGCGGCTCGCTCGGCGGGGCAGGGGCGGCGGCACCTTGCGCAGGCTGCCACGAAGGATCAGGCGCGCGACTTGGGATAGCGGACCGAACTCGAGGCCAATCGCTCGACCGTTGTCCTTGGGGCGTCGACCCTTCTCGATACGGCGCACGGTCGCTTCGGTGTCGAACCAGAGCTCGAGGTCGGTCGGCGCCTTGAAGCTGACGATGAGCTTGTCGCCGACGCGCACAGCCTGGTGAGTCTTGACGCGCATTCCGTCTGGGGACAGGTCGAGCGTACGATCGCTCAGCATCTTGAAGTCCCGCTCACGGACGACCTGGCAGGGGAGCTGAATGGCGTGGCGCATCGACGTGCGTTGGTTTCGCGGCACGAGAAACATGTGGACCTCCGGTGCGCAGGCGCGATGGCCGGCACGATCGAAATGGTAGGTATTTTACCTACACGAAGTGAAGTTAACGGTGTGCACGGCGCACGTGTCACGCGAGCGGTCGGCGTGCGTGCGGCAGAATGCTCTCGGCGAGCGCCGCTACTTCATGTTCCACGTTCAGCCTCTTTTCTGATTCTATCGCCCCCATGTTGGGTCTGAACACAGTACGGCGGAAGCTCACTGCGTTGGTCGGTTTGTCTGGTTTGGCGAGCCTCGTCGCGCTGGTGGTCCTCGCATGGAGCATGCACACCCAAATCATCGATGAGGTCGACGATCGAGTGCCAGAGTCGGAGCACAGCCTCGAGATCGAGCTCGACGACGACCTGCGCGACTTGAAGGCTTCTGTAGCGCTTTTGTCGACGCGCAACATGACGCTCGAGGCGCTCGACAAACACGACGCGAAGGCCGCTGAGGCTTCGGGACAGATGCTCGCAGAGGCGTACCCAGGAACGGACTACGTGTTCTTCGACGGCACGGGCAAGCTCGTCGCGGACATCGGCTGCGCGGACGCTCTTCTGCAACTTCCGAAGGCGATGATGGACGGGGCAAAGTCTGGTGTGTTCGCGGCTGTGCTCGAGCACGGTTGCGAGAACAGCGCGACAGCGCCGGCAGCATATGTGGTGGTTCGACCCGCGGGCACCAGCGGCTTCGTGCTGGGGTGCATCCCGTTCGACCTCGACTACGTACACAACGCGCGCGACAAGCTCGGCGTGGAGCTCGCGTTCATCGATCCAAAAGGCAAGCTGATCACCGCGAGCTCTGATTTTCCGGCCGATCACTTCGCGGAGGCTCAGCGACAACCGTCGCTCCTCAACCGTGGCGAGCAGATGTGGGCGCTGGGGTTGGCCGCGCCCGGTCCGCTTGCGACCGCCGACGGTGGCTATCACATCGCGATCGCGCTCAACGTCACGGACATTCGCAACATCGTCATTCGCAACATCACGATCGCGGCGCTCGCGCTCCTCTTGGCGACCGCGGTCTCCGTCTTCATCGGCACGCGCGTCGCGTCGGTGATGTCGCGCGCTCTGACCCGCGTGAACGCTGCATTCGGCAAGCTTGGCGAGCAGAACTACGTCAAGGTCGATGCGATTCGCACGGGAGACGAGCTTGAGAACCTCGCGGATGGTTTCAATTCGATGGTCGAAGGACTGCAAGAGCGCGACAAGCTGAAGACCACGTTCGGCAAGTACATGACTCAATCGGTGATGGATCACCTATTGAGCGGCAAGGTGCAGCTCGGCGGTCAGACGTTGAAGGTCACCATCCTCTTCTCGGACATCCGCAGCTTCACGACCATCAGCGAGAAGATGGACGCTCAGGAGCTGGTCGGCTTGCTCAACGAGTACTTTACCGAGATGGTCGGCATCATCATGGAAGAGGATGGCGTGGTCGACAAATACATCGGCGACGCGGTGATGGCCGTGTTCGGCGCTCCGGTGCCCAAGCCCGACGACGCAGTGCGCGCCGTTCGAGCGGCGGTTCGCATGCGAGAAGAGCTCGCGAAGCTCAACGTCCGCCTCGTCGCCCGCGGTATCCCCGCGCTGAAGACAGGCATTGGGTTGCACACGGGAGAGGTCGTCGCCGGCAACATCGGCAGCGAGAAGCGCATGGAGTACACGGTCATCGGAGACGCGGTGAACCTCGCGTCGCG
>JANYHY010000138.1 GCA_025362165.1 Myxococcales bacterium
CGCCGCGAAGAAGCGCGCGCGGTCTGCGTCGTCGAGGTCGGCGATGTCGAACGCTTCCTCTGCGAACCCGTCGATCGCATCACCAGGGCGCGCCACGAGCAAGAAGGAGGGCGATGGCTCCAGGCGCACGAGCTCGAGCGCGACCGCGCGGTCCCAAGAGCCGGGCGTGGGCAACGGGGCGATCACGATCGCTTGGCGCGCACGAGCAGCCTCCAACAGCTGCGTGGCGGCGACAGCAGGATCACCGTCGAGCCTTGGTGCATGGAGACGCGTCGCGACCTCTGACCAAATCGACGTCGCCTCTCCGCCGATCGCACGCAACGACGACAAACCCGCGAGTGTGGCCCTGCGTGCGACGTGTGCGCTCAACGCATGTGCGGCGGCGATCGATGGAGCGCGTGCGACGAGCACTCCAGTGCGCGCAAGGATGGCTTCGTCGAGCGCGGCAAAGCCTCGAGACACGGCGCGAGCGAGCGGCGCTGAGAGCGAGGGATCGCGGGAGATGGCGGGAAAAACCAAGAATCAAGCTTACCGTCGCACCCCACCCTCAGCAAGGCATTCAGCCCTGAATTATCGCAGAAAACCGTCATTCCGCTGAGCGCGCACGGATCCAGTCACGCAGGGATTTCCACGCCTCGGGTGGTGCCTCGCCAAGTGCCTCTCCGAGCGGAATTTGAGCGCTCACGGCAGCGACATAGAGGGCCGCAGCGTGAGGGACGCGGGCGGAAATCAGCCCAAAAGCGCGATCGACGGCGGACGCGTCGCCGCGCCGGACCGGACCCGTGAGCGCGTCGGGGAAGCCGAGGGCCTCGATGTTGTCAGCGACGCTACGCAGCAAAGGTCCAAGCAGCTTGGGGGCCTCTTGTTCAGGGACATGGGCCGCGCGGAGGAGCTCAGCCCCCATCGCGGCCAAGGCTGCTGCCCCGTTCGCGACGAGGCCCGCGGCGGCGTGATATGCGATCGGATCGAGCCCGCGGATCGTTCGAGGGGTCATCCCAAGACGTTTGCCGAGGGCTCTCGCACGCACGCACGCGGTCTTGTCTCCTTGAATGTGAAGATTGCCCCGCGTGAGGCTGGGGAACGACCTCTTCGACGCGAAGGAGATCATCGGGTGCATCTGCGCGACGCCGGCGCATTGCGGTCGAAGCGGCGCGAGCACCGAAGCGTCGAGCGCACCCGCGACGTGCACGACCACCGCACGCGGCTGCAACACAGCTCGCGCAATGATCTCGGCGATGGTCGTCGCGAGCTCGCGATCGCGCACCGCCAACACGACGAAGCTCGCTGCGATGCGCTTCGGCAGACCCTCGCGCGCAGGTCTTAGTGTGACTTTTACACTTGCGGCACGCAGCGCGTGGGCGAGCGTGCGACCGACCTTCCCCGCGCCAAAGATGAAGACCGTCTCAGCGCGCGCCATACAGACCCTTCGCGCGGATCTGCTCGAGCACGCCGCGCGGCACGACCTCGCGGAGGGCGTCCCAGTCACCTGCCGCGATCATGGCGCGCACGTTCGTGCTCGAAATTGCCGGTAAAATAGGCGTGGGAGCGCCGTCCACGTGCACGTTCGCGCGCCCGAGCACGATAGGCGGCGCGAGCTTGACGACGTCGTCGTAGCGATGCCACTTCGGCGCGTCGACGAGCACGTCCGCTCCGATCACCAATCGCATCTGCCAATCTGGGTGCTGCGCGCGGAGGTGCTCGAGCGTCCGCAGCGTGAGGCTCTCGCCGCCGAGCTCCTCCTCCACGCGCGACACCGAGACGCGCGGCAGCCACGCGAGAGCGCTCTCGCACATCGAGACGCGATCCTCGTAGCTCTCGAGGTTCTTCGCGAACGGATGCTTGAACGTCGGCACGACGAGGAGCTGATCGATCTCGTGCGTCGCGAGCACCATCGTCACGCAGAGCACGTGAGAGAGGTGCGGCGGGTTGAAGCTGCCTCCGAAGATCGCGACGATCACGAGCTGCTCTGTACCCGCATTTTCGTGGTCTTGGGGAGCGCGACTTGCTCTTGATGGATCGCGCGCTCAGCGGTGTCGTAGATCGTCACGCTCGCGGCGCCGTCTCCTTCGGCGAGGAGCATGGTGCCCCCAGTCTCTCCAAGCGGCCCAGGTGTGAGGAAGGTGCGCGAGCCGATCCCCTTCACGAGAGGGCCAGGGCTCTTGCCATAGATCACGAGGCTCGCGGCGAAGATGTCCTCTTCGTCCAGCGACGCTTTGTCGAAGGTGATCACCGCGACGCGATCTCCGATCATCTCGACCGTGCGCAGCACTCGCTCTGGCAAGCTCATGAGACAGCGGAGAGAGAGGCGCTTGCGCTCACTCACGACGTAGGCGTCGATCTTCTCGGGTCCACCCCAGAGCGCGACGTCCGCTGCCCGCCGCCAAGCGCCCTCGTCCGTCGGATCGTCGCCCACGAGGCGAGCCGCCCACGAAGCCACGCATCGATCGAGCGCCCCGTCGTCTCCGAGATAGATGACGCGCGATGCCTTCTCGCTCACGAGCAAGAAATCCGCGGCCCGCTCGAGGCGCGTCTGATCTTCGCAGGGACCAAGGAAGCCAATTCTCATGACGAGCCGTCAAACACGGGAGACCAACAGCCAGTGTCTAACCCTCCTCCCGCAAAGTCAAAGGGCGCGGGCTGTGGTATCCACCGTGCTGATGCCGCGAGTCGAGCGCGACGACCACGAGGTTCGTGATCATGTTCGGTTCACGTTCGACGGCGAGGAGATCGTCGCCATGCGAGGCGAGCCGCTGGCGAGCGCGATCGTCGCGGCGGGTACGTTGGCGATCGCTCGCAGTCCCAAGTTCCATCGGCCGCGCGGTCCTGCGTGCTTCCGGTCTGCGTGCGACGGGTGCCTCGCGCGCGTGAATGGCTCGCCGAACATCATGACGTGCATGACGCCGGCTCGAGGCGGCGAGGTCGTCGAGTCCCAGAACACACTCGGCCCGCGCAACATGGATCTGCTGCGGTTGACGGACTGGTTCTTCCCCGAGGGATTCAATCACCACGAGCTGTTCGCGGGGGTCGTCGGCGTGCAGAAGGTGATGCAAATCTTCGCGCGCAGGATCGCGGGGCTGGGCAAGCTTCCGAACGAACACAAGGCTCCGCGCCCAGCGAAGCGCGTCGAGGTGGACGTGCTCGTGGTGGGCGGCGGCCCGAGCGGGCTCGCGATCGCTTCACGGTTGGCCGAGGCGGGCAGGGACGTATGGATCGCGGACGATGGCGTCAGCTTCGGCGGCTCTGCGAGCGCGCTGCCAGGTCGCACGTTCAAGGCTGTTTTAAGCCGCTTCGAGGCGATCCGCGATCGCGTGCAGTTGCACCTTGGCTCTACGATCCTAGGCACGTTCGGCGACGATCTCTTGCTCGTCACGCCACAAGAGACGCTCGTCATCCACGCGCGCGACGTCATCCTCGCGACCGGCGCGCATGACGGTGTGCTCGCATTCGAAGGCAACGATCTGCCTGGTGTGATGAGCGCGCGCGCTGCGTGCGTGATGCTGCGCTGGGGCGCGGTGCCAGGCTCGCGAGTGATCGTCGTCGTCCCCGAGGGTGGTGGTCCCTTCGGTGAGGCGTACGCTCGCGCGCTCGAGGGCGTAGACACGGTCGACGTGCGGGTGGTCAAGGGTGAACCCACGAAGGCCTCGGGGACGAACCGCGTCAAGAGCGTAACGCTCGCGACCGGCGCCACGCACACGGGCGACGCCGTGTTGATCGACGCACCTCGAGCCCCCAGCTACGAGCTGGGCGAACAGCTCGGAGCCAAGATCGTGCACGAGCCACACGGCTTCGTGATCAAGGCTGAAAATGGCCGGATCAGAGACGGCGTGTGGGCAACAGGAGAAGTGACCAACGTGCCACTTTCACTCGCAGCGATCGAAGCGGACTCGGACAAAGTCTTCGCCGCGATGAATGCTTGACGCGTCACTCGTCGACGAGCGAGCCGAACATCGTGAGGCCTCCCAGGAGCGCGATCACGTCGAACACGAGCAACAGGATGATGTAGTCGCTGACCTCTGCGAGCGTGGCGCCTTGCAGGAGCTCGCGCGTCGCGGCCACTCCAGAGATCAGCGTGGGTGAGAGCAGCGGAAACAGCACGGTCGCCAGCGCCAGATCACGGGCGCGCGTGCGGACCGTCATCGCGCCGAAGAGCGTGCCCATCGCTGCGACGCCGATCGTGCCGAGCATCAACAGCAGCGCGACCTGAGGGCCGACAACGAGTAGCTCCACGTGCAGCACCAGCGCGACGACCGGCAGCACGACGAGCTCGATCGCCGTCACGAACAAGAACACGCCTGCGGCCTTGCCCAAGAACAGCGCACCGCGCGGCAGCGGCGCCGTCAACAGGCCCACGAAGCAAGAGTCCTCGCGCTCTCTCTGCCACGTACGTCCGAGGGCCAGCACGCTCGCGAACGCGACGCTCAACCAAAGCGTGCCCGGGGCCACGCGGATCGTCGTCGAAGGACCTGTGGCGTAGGCGACCGAGGCCAACAACGCGACGAGCACACCGAAGAAGCCCGCGGTCGTCACGATCTCACGTGTTCGAAGCTCGATCGTGAGGTCCTTCCTGAGGACCGTCCACATCGCGGCAGCGAATCCAGGTGCTCTCTTGGGCTCACTCATCTTGACCGGGATCGTGGCCTCGGTAACGTGTTCGCGAGGAAGCGCCGAGCCTACTCGCTCGGCCAAACTTTGCACAATGATGAGGACACGCGTCGCGGTTCTCTACAACGTCGACTTCGGTGAAGCATCGGTCGTAGAGGATCCAGGACACGCTGCGCGCGCGGACGTCGCACACGTGGCAGCGGAGATCGCCGGAGCCCTGAGCGACGCCGCTCACGAGGTCTTCCTCGTCCCGGTCACGGCTGATCTCTGCGAGATGCGAGATCGCCTCGTGGAGCTCGCGCCCGACTGCGTCTTCAACCTCTGCGAGTCGATCGCTCGCGACGCTAGGCTCGAATCTGCCGTCGCGCTCGTGCTGGATCTGATGGGTGTATCTTACACTGGTTCGTCGCCCGAAGCGTTGGGACGCGCGCTCTACAAGGACCGCGTGAAAGCCGCGCTCTCCGCGGCTGGCGTCCCGACCCCTGCGTCGTGCGTGATGTCTCGCGCGAGCGATCCTTTTTCTCTCGCGTACCCCGTGATCGTCAAGCCAGTGCGCGAAGACGGCTCGGCAGGCATCGCGTCGGCGAGCGTGGTGTCATGCGAACAGGAGCTGCGCGCGCGTGTCGATCACGTGATCCGCGCGTTCGATCAGCCATGCATCGTCGAGGAGTTCATCCATGGGCGCGAGCTCAACGTCGCGCTCGTCGGTCATCCCGTCGCGCGCGTGCTGCCGCTCAGCGAGATCGATTTCGGCGCTCTGCCGCAGGGCTCGCCGCGCATCGTCTCGTACGAAGCCAAGTGGTCGCCTGGCTCCGAAGCGGATCTCGGCACGCGCCCAGTCCTGCACCCAGACCTCTCGCCGTCTCTCGCTGCCAAAGTTCGCCGCGTCGCGCAGGACGCATTCCGTGTCGTCGGACTTCGAGACTATGGTCGCGTAGACGTGCGCCTCTCGGCCTCCGGAGTGCCGTACGTGATCGACGTCAACCCCAACTGCGATCTCTCCCGCAACGCAGGCCTCGCGCGCGCCGCCGCGGCGGTCGGCGTCGAGTATCACGCGCTGGTTCGTCTCATCGTCCGCTACGCGCTCAAGCGCAAACAGCTCAAATCACAGCCAAAAACAGCCAAATTGAGGCGCGCTTGAGCGAGCTCCGCCCCGCCGCACGAAGACACCGCGCGGCCCTCCTACAATTGGTGCAGAGTACACACGAGTTCTCCGCGGACGAGCGCATCGTCGCCATGGAGCTCATCGACACAGCGCTCGGTGTCTCAGTACAAACCGGCACAGAGACCAGCGCCGCCGAGACCGCGGACTATCGCGTCATCGTCTGCGAAGAGGGCGACGCCGTCCTCGGCTACGTATGCTTCGGACCCACCCCCATGACCGAGGGCACATGGGATCTGTATTGGATCGCCGTCGCGGAGCGAGCGCGCAAGCACGGCGTCGGCCGGAGGCTCATCGACCAAATGATGCGCGAGCTCGTGTCGCTTCGAGCGCGCCTTGTTCGTGTGGAGACCAGCGGCCAGCCTGCCTACGCCGCCACGCGCGCCTTCTACGACCGCACGACGTTCGAGGTCGTCGCCACGATCCGAGATTTCTATCGGACAGGCGACGACCTCGTCGTCTACGGAAAATATCTCTAGTACCGCGACACAGTGGAATGGACCGATTGAGCTGTTGAGTACTAGGAAATCGGCGGGAGCTGATTTCGGGGGCAAAAGGGGGCGGAGCCCCCGGGACCGTCTAGTACCTCGGCGTAGCGGAGCTGCGGAATTCGACCTGTCGAATTCTCTGTGACGAGGTACTAGTCGGTCAGGGGCCTTCTTCTTGGCCGTTCGCCCGCTCGCGGATTTTGGCTGCGGCGAGCGTGCGTTGCTCGGGGGTCAACACAGGGAGCGCGGCGCTCACCATGTCGATCATGTGCCCTGACCACTTTTGTGCGCGCTCGTTCATGTCCTTCTTGGGCATCAGCTCCGCCATGACGAAGTGCTCGCTCTCGAAGGCAGCCTTGAGCTTCTCGAGGTGCTCCTTCATCTCACCGAAGTGACGCTCGCCGTGGTGGCCCGCACCCTCGCGCTCGTCCCCGCCAGCGTGGGCGGCGAACTGCGTGTGCATGTTGTCCTTGATCTGCGCGCGTTGCTCTTCCGTGAGCTTCAGGTCGTCAGCCCACTGCTTCATCATCATCCCGCCGCGGCCTGGGGGCCCCGCGTGATCCGTGTCGATGTGCTGCGGGCCGAGCTGCGCTGCCCCCACGCGAGCCGCGCCGCGCTCCAAGAATTTCGCCTCGATCGCGTCCACGAGCGCCGTTCGTTGGGTCGCGTCCAGGATCGCGTGCAACCGCTCAACCGCGGCAATGTCAGCGTCCTGCACCTTCGACATCTCGGCGGCCACGGCGTCGATCTTCGGCTGCAGCGCCATCTTGTCGATCGCGCCAGCGTCTACCTGAGCTGCGACGGCCAACGCGAGATCCGCCCGCGCTTGCTTCACTGGCTCGTGCCGCGTGATCGCCGCCATGAACATCTGCTCGATCTCCGCGCGCTGCTCGCTGCGCAGCGGTACGTCCGCGAACGACTCCGCCATCCACTTCGCAGGACCCTTCGCCTGCGCCGCCACACTCAACGGCGCGCGCGTGACGGCGCTCTGAGCAGATTGCGCGGGCTCTGTCGTTGCGCTCCCGCACGCGGGCAAGATGGCGAGCGACGAGCCAAGCGCGATGAGAGCAGCGATACGAGATGCGTGCATGATGCAAACCTCCTCAGGTCTGTTCGAGACATGAAGAACTTCGCACCGGCGAGCGCACTTGGCACCCCCAGGAGCGGTAAAGCTCGGTAAACGAGCCTATTGCCATGGCAAGCGCGCTCGCGCTCACAGACTCAAAAGATGAACACGCCCAACGCGACGACCGTAGACCACAGGCCCTTCTTGTGACCCTCGGCGCTCTGCGCGACGTTGCGCGTGCGAAGGATGAGGCCGTGTGACTTGTAGGCTTGCTCGCGCTCGCTCCACGCCTTCTCCGGATCAATGTCGATGCCGAGCGTGGTCGCGAGCATCGTCGCCGCAAGGTCTTCCGCGTACTCGCCCGCGATCTTGCTCGTCTCGCCGTAGCTGTGGTGCTCGGAGAGGTAGCCGTACATGTTCGAGTCGGAGGGACGCGCCACGCCGATGGACGCCGCGATCAGCCGGTTCGGCTCGTTGGTCGCTTGACGCGCCATCACACAGTGGACGATCTGGCCGGGCTTGATGAGCTTCTCGCCCTCTTTGCGGCTCAGCTCCCTGCACTTGGGCGGAAAGATCGAGCTCACGGTCACGAGGTTCGCCTTCTCGATCCCAGCGTCGCGCAGCGCGAGCTCGAACGACGAGAGATGATCCTTGTGAGTGCCAACGCCGTTCGTGAAGAAGATCGCCTTGGGCACGAACAGCTCGTGCATCTCAGGGAAGCCGTTCGCTCCAACGGGTACGCCGCTCTTGCTGCTCTTGCTCTTGTCCTTGCCCTTGGCCATGTCTCTCCCTTACCAGCCCAGAACGCGGCTTGTGTGAACTTTGTCAGGCCTTTTTGGGCGCTGCAGCCTTCTTCGGCTTGGCGTGCGCTGCAGCGGCGGCCTTCTTGGTCGCGGCCTTCGAGGGCGCGTCCTTCTTCGCCGTCTTCGTCGCTGCTTCAGCGCGCTTGGAGGCGGACTTGTACAGATCGAACAGACGGGGCACGGGATAGGCGGAGAGACGGCTCTTGTAGCCATCGTCCTTGGTGCGCTTCTCGACGTCGAGCACCGCCGCGATCAGCTTCTCGCGCGTGCCGAACTTCTCTTTGACGGTGGAGAAGACCTCGTGCAGGTGAACGAGCTTGCTGTTGGACACGTGCGCGAGGCCCTTGTCCTTGTTGGTGCGCGAGACCCAGAGGTCCTCACCAGCGAGCTTCTCCACGGCAGCGACGAGCTTCTGCTTGTCACCGAATTTGTCTTTGACGATCGAGAGAGGGGTCTTCATGTGTGGATACTCCGTAATGGGTGCGCCAGATGACTGGTGCGGCTTTGAGGAACGCGGCTGTTAGCAGCGCCACCCGCTCGTCGCAAGCATGGTGTACGGTCTCCGCCATGCAGAAACTCCTGCTCTCGCTGTTGCTCTTGCTGCTCTGCGCGTGTGGAGGTGCTCCGTCCCCCAGCTCACCTTCGCCAACCTCTTATGGCTACAGCAACGGCGGCGGTGCTGGTGCAGCGGCGCCGATGGCGATGCCGGCGTCGATGGATCGCGAAGAGGTCTACGCAGTACAGACTCCCACGACGCATTCGCGCGGAGAGTCCGACGCCAAGGCCGCGCCCGCGGGACCGCCGCCTCCTCCTCCGCAGGGGACAGTGCCTGCTCAAGCGCAAGCGGCTCAGAAGCAACAACAGCAAGACAACAAAGCCGCCGAGACTCCGCACGAGCCGGCGATGCTCATCTACACGGCCAACCTCACGATGGCCGTCTACCAAGTAGAGCCCGCGCTCAACGCGATCGAAAAGGTCGCCAAGGACATGAACGGCTACTTGGCAGTCCGGTCGGACTCGGCGATCACCATCCGCGTCCCGCGTGAGAAGTTCACCGACGCGCTCGCGCAGGTCGAAAAGACCGGCGACGTCGTGCACCGCGAAGTCACCGCAGAGGACGTCACCGACCAGTTCGTGGACATGGACGCGCGCCTGAAGAACGCCATGGCGATGCGCGATCGCCTCCAAGATCTCTTGAAGAAGGCCAACACGAAAGAGGCGCTAGAGATCGAGATCCAGCTCGAGCGCGTGATGGGCGAGATCGAGAGCATGGAGGGCAAGCTCAAGCTGCTCAAAGACAAGATCGCCTTCTCCATGATCACCGTCACGTTCGCTGCGCGAGGCGAAGCCGCTGTGCGCGACATGCCGCTGCGCCTGCCGTTTCCGTGGCTGAACGCGCTCGGTCTCCCGCGCCTCTTGAGCTTGTAGGAGCGAAAACATGAATCGCTATTGGCTAATCGCTCTTGCGTACTTGGCAATCGCCTGCGGGCGTCCGTTCGACGTGAAGACCGCGCCCGGCTTCGTCGAGCTAGAGCAGCAGAACACCGGCTACGACTTTCGCGCGACCACCCCCGAGGGCGTCGTCATGTCCATGAAGGTAGAGGACGCCCCCTCGGACAAAGGTGCAGACCTGGATTTTTGGGCGCGCTCGGTGACTCTGCAGATGCGAGACGTACAAGGGTACGCGCTCAGGGACGCCAAAGACGTCACCTCACGTGACGGAACCAAGGGCAAGCAGCTCCGCTTCGGTCACGACGAGGGGAGCAAGCCGTACACCTATTGGGTGACGGTCTACGTCTCGCAAGATCGCCTCTTCATCGTGGAGGCGGGCGGCGCCCAGCGACTGTTCGACAAATGGACCCCAAGCCTCGAGTGGATGCACAAGTCCGTGCGCGTACAGTGCAACTCGTGGGTTGCCCCAGTGCTCGCGTCTCACACGTGCAATCGCTGGTAGCGCCGATGAGGTGGCTCTATCACCTCACGACGCTGCTGCCTTCGACTGACGACTACGCGCCTGAGTCGCTTGCGACGGCGGGGTTCATTCATTGCTCGTACAAGCCCGCAGTGCGTGAGAGCGCGGGCCTGTATTTCAAGCCTGATCAGCGCTTGGTTGTACTCTGCATCGACCCGCGAAGACTGACCGCGGAGATCACCATCGCGAACACGCCACGCGGACCGATGCCGCACGTGCACGGACCGATCGACCGCGACGCTATTCGCGAGGTCATCACGCTAGACGATCTCGACTCACGCCCGGACGAGGTCCGAGGCACACGGTTCGCGTTCTACGCGTTCAAAGAGATGACGCTCCTCGATCTCGTCGGCATCCACGATCCCATCTCGCGCCTCGCGAGCATGCGCTTCGACGACGAGACTACGTGCACGATCGTCTGCGACGTGGACGGCGACGCCTTTCACATGAACGGCGCGTCCTTGCGCACAAACGTCGTACGCCCTGATTTGAGCCTCTTCGACGTTCTGGTGATCCCCGGCGGTCCTGGCACTCGCGCACTAGAGAAGGACGCCAATGTCATCCAATGGCTGCGCACGTTCCCCACCAACCGGCTCGTCGTCAGCGTGTGCACTGGAGCGTTGCTGGTCGGCGCGATGGGACGACTACAAGGTAAGGGTGCGACGACTCACGCCTCCGCGATCGCTCGCCTCCCAGAGTACGGCGCGACCCTGGCTGCAGGGAGAGTCGTGCGAGACGGCCAAGTGATCACGAGCGGCGGAGTGACCGCGGGGATCGACGCAGGGCTGTACCTCGTGCGCCACTTGATGGGCGAAGAGGTGATGACGAAGATCGCCACGCAGATGGAGCACACTTTCTAGCGGGGGGTCATTGTTGATGCGTCAGCCGACGTAGATTCACTCTCGCGTGTCTGCTACTCGTGTGCCCCTGATGAGTGACAAGCCTCGCGTGCGCTTCGCGCCGTCCCCGACGGGATATCTGCACATCGGCGGAGTTCGTACGGCGCTGTTCAATTGGCTCTGGGCCCGCAAGACTGGCGGGAAATTCATCTTGCGCGTAAAGGACACGGATCAGGAGCGCAGCACGCCAGACAGAGTCCGCATGATCTTCGAGTCGATGAAATGGCTCGGCTTGGATTGGGACGAAGGACCAGAGGTAGGTGGCGCGTCGGGTC
>JANYHY010000161.1 GCA_025362165.1 Myxococcales bacterium
CCTCCTTGCCGAAGGCCGCGCTCATGACCGCCGCCTCGAGCTTCGGCGCGTCCTTCGGGCCGACGACCCGCGCGAGTTTGCCGCAGAGGTCGCGCACGGCGCGCACGACTTCGACATGTTGGCCGTTCGACATCGCGAAGATCGCCCACCGACGAATTGCGCCGAGCACCGCGGGCACATCTCCGTGCTTGGCGGCGTCGAGCATCGCTGCGGTCATCATGTCCGTGTGGCGATCGAGGAGCTCTTCCTCCCCCATGACGAGCTCTGCCTCGAGGCGCGAGCGCGTCTCGTCGTCTAGTGAGAGCGGTCCTGGCTGCTTCGGCGCGCGGAGATTCGGGTTCGCGAGGCGAAGCGCGTGCTTGCGCTGAGCGACGCCGAGCGCGACCTCGAGATCGCCGATATCGGCAGCGCGTCGCTCGCGCGCCGGCGCATCCGCCGCGACGAAGCCAGATACGCCCACGGCGCGAACGAGAGGAACATCGAGATCCCACAGACAGCTCGCGAAGTCTCGATCAGCGGTGAGCTCTGTTGTTCCGCCGAGCAATGCGATGACCTGCGCGACCTCGTCAGGTCCCACGCCGCGCGTGAACCTGAGCCCACGCACGCCCGCTGAATAGAGCTGCTGCGGCACGTGTTCACCACCGCCGGATGGGGCCCAAGCTTGATGACCCATCGCGTAGAACGCCGCTTGGCGTACCTCGAGGATGATCGCCGGATCCTCGGCCAATGCGTCCGCGAACACCTCGAAGGCGCGATTGATGGCGGAGAGCGCCTCCGGATCGTCAGGGCCGCTCGCTCGCGTGGCGTCGATCGCGTCGCCGAGCGCGCGCGCGACGCCGCGTGCACGGAAGGTGCGTGGATGATCTTCGGCGAGCGCTTCCATCGGCTCGTCGTCGTGGAACGTCTCCACGGAGACCGCAGCGACGAGACGACTGGTCTTGAGCGTCTTTTGGATCTCGATCACCTCGGCTTGCATCGCACGAGCGTCGGCGAAACGGGCGCTGGGCTCCCACTCGAGCGCGCGATCGATCAAAGCCACCACTCGCGGCGGTAAGTCGGGGGCGATCGTGGCGACGGAGGGGGCGGCCGTCGTAGCGGCCATCTTCAGCGCATCTTGCTCGTGCTTGGCGCGATGCACTCGCTTGCCGGACGCGAGCGCGTGAATCACGGCTCCCACAGAGAAGATGTCCACGCGATGGTCGATCTTGTCCGCGAGTCCCTTCGCCTGCTCCGGCGACATGTACGCCGGCGTGCCGAGCGCCATGCCGGCTGTCGCGGCAGTGACGTCCTTCATCAAGGCGACGCCGAAATCAAGGACCTTCACGGCTCCGGTCTTCATCACGTAGATGTTGGCTGGCTTCAAGTCGCGATGAATCACTCCTGCCGCGTGGCACCCGGCGAGGCAGTCCAGCAGCCGCTCGGCGACATGCATGACCACTGGGAGGGGCACGCGCTTGCCCGTGCGCTTCCAGAGATCTCGCAACGTCTCGCCTTCGAGGAGTTCCATCACCAAGAAGGGCTCGCCGTCTTCGGTGACGTCGTCGTCGATCACGCGAACGCACGCGTCGTGTCCGATCTTGTTGGCGACGTATCCCTCGCGCAAGAACCTCTCGACCACCTCGCGATCGCGCGCGAAGATCGGGTGCATGATCTTGAGCGCAGCGCGCTGGCCGTTGCGATGAGTCGCCGCGTAGACGCTCGCCATGCCGCCTGTCCCCAAGAGCGCGTCGACCGTCCATTTCCCCTTGATGACCGTCCCCACGCGACGTGAGGCGACTTCGTCCGAGGGAATCGCTGACGAGTTGGATTCGGCCATGGTGAGGGCGTTCCGGCGAACGGACCAGGTAGAATAGAGAACCGCAATC
This sequence comes from Myxococcales bacterium, assembly GCA_025362165.1. Taxonomy (GTDB): domain Bacteria; phylum Myxococcota_A; class Polyangia; order Polyangiales; family Polyangiaceae; genus JANYHY01. The sequence continues at coordinate 1,866 of JANYHY010000161.1, forward strand.
CGCTTGGATAGGTTGCCCTGGTTGGCCGACAGCAAAGACTGACATCTCCCTGGTGCCACGACAAACGGCTTGTGTCAGAGGCACGAGCGATTCAGGTTGAGGCGAGGTTCGCCTAGGCCGCACGCGAGAGAGTGGAGAGACATGACGACGATAGCGATCGATATCAAGGGAATGACATGCGGCGGTTGCGTGGTGGCAGTGCGCAACGTGCTCTCGCGACAGACGGGCGTGGCCAACGTGCGCGTCGAGGTTGGGAGCGCGAAGGTCGACGTGGACGACGCGTCTGCGCGTGAAGCCGCGATCCGCCTCGCGATCACGAAGGCGGGCTTCGAAGTCGCCGCGATCCGCGCGGGCTGATCAGCTGCGCGCAAGGTTCAGCGCGGCGACTGCACCCCCGAGCGCCGCGAGCGCTGCGACGAACGGCGGCACGATGCCGAGCGTGAGCCCGAGCGATGCGAGCACGCCGGGTCCGAGCCCGATCACGAGGGCGCGCAGCGCTCGCTCGCGTGCGTCGCGCGGGATCGTCAACGCGGAGACGGCGTCACGCACGTCGTCCGAGGCGAGCGCGACCGTCCACTCGCCAGGCGTCGACCCGGCGGCGACCATGGCGACCGAGACCTCTGCGGCACCGAGCGCAGCGTCATCGATGGGCGGGTGCCCAAGCACGGCGACGACGTTGCCTCCTTCGGCGAGCGCGCGAACTTCGGAGGCGCGCTCTTGAGCGAGGACCTCGGGCCGGATGTGCTCGATGTCGAGCGCGCGGCCGATGGTCTCGCAGGTCTCACGTGCCTCACCAGAGAGCATGACGGGCTCGATGCGCGCGTCCAGCAGGCGTTGCACAGCCGCGCGCGCACCGACCCGTAGGCCATCTTGCAAGCCGATGACACCGACGATTCTTCCCGACGCGGCGAGCATGATCGCGCTGCGGCCTTGGGCCTCGAGCTCACTCACGCGCGCGTCTGCTGCGGCGACACCCACGCGCTCGGCGAGCAAGAAAGCGCGACGACCCAGCACGACTCGTTCGCCCGCGGCGTCGAGCGCGGTCGCGCCGGAGCCGACTTGGACAGCGTTGCGCAGAGGCTCAGGCTTCGCCGAACGAGCGCGAGCTGCTCGGAGAATGGCTTGCGCGAATGGATGCACGGAGCCGTTGACCAGCGCCGCAGCGACAGACAACACGCGCTGAGAGTCCCACCCAACGAAGGGCTCGATCGCGACGATTTCAGGCTCTCCGAGCAGCAACGTGCCACGCGCACAGACGACCGCGACGTCCACGTGCGCCGCGCGATCGAAGGCCGCCGCGTCTTTGTAGACGACGCCGCTACGCTGCGCTCGCAAATGGGCTCGTGCGTGCGCCAACCCCACCGCCGCGGCTGCAGATTCTGCCATGAGCGCGAAAACCGTGGCACCGCCGACACCCAATGCGACAGAGATCGGACTGCTGCTTGCGTATGCGCCCACCGCGCAGAGCACCCCCACCAGCGGCGCTCCTTGGTTCGCGATGGCGCGAGCGGCGCGCACGACGGGAGCCGCGCGATCGGGGCGCTCGGACTCGGAGAGAGCGAGCTTGCACATCGCGCGATCGGCGCCCGCCCAAGTCGTCGTGATCCGCAGCGTGCCACGGACCACAGTGGCGCCTGCGACGATCGCGTCGCCCTCACGCTTGGTCATGTCGTTGGGCGCGTCGAGCCACGGTACGACGAGCGCCTCTCCGCTCGCGACCACGCCGTCGACGCCCACGGCCTCGCCAGCCGCGACCACGACTTGCTCGCCAGGACGCGCCTCACTGGAGTGCACGACGCGAGAGCCTTGGTCGTCCACGAGACGAACGTCGATCTCGAGGCGATCACGGATACGGCCGCGCGCGCGCTTGATCGGCTCGCTTTCACGGGCGATCAGCTCGCTCGTGACCACAGTCACCGCCGCCGCGAGCCCGAGGAAGCTCACGAGGCCGCCTTCGTGCGAGTCGTGTTGCACGTGCGTCCATACGACAGACACACTGGTGCACAGGAGCGAGCCCATCGTCACCGGCTCTCCACCTAGAAAAAACCGCCGCGACAGCAGCTGGCGCGCCACGGCGACGGCCGCTGCGAAGAGACCGATCGGTGTGCGCAGCGAGACCCCGCTCGCTCCGAGGAGCGGCAGGCCGATCACCAAGAGGCCCGCGGCGATCGCGAGCGCGGCGAGCGCACGTGGCAACATGCTCGCGGCGGCAGGCGGCTCGTCCGGCAGGAGAGCTTCAGCGCCATCGAGCATCGACGGCGGCGGCGGCTCGGCGTCGTTTGGAGGTTCGATCACGGCGCTGATCGAAGCTTCATGTGCCGGCAGAGGATCCGTTGATATGTCAGCTATCGGGGGAGGGCTCTCGCGCGGTTCGCGCACGGCGACCGCGGGTGGCTCGGCGGTCTCCAGCTCGTCGTTGACGACAGACGACGTAACGGCTGTGAAGTGGTCCGCCTTGCACGCCGCATCGCAGAAATAGAGGAACCCTCCGCCGACGATGGCGACCGCACCCGCGCGGAGCGGATCGACGGGCTTTCCGCAGGCGGGGCAGGGCTTCACCGGATCAGACGTTCGCGGCTCAAGTCCGTTGCCCTTGCGGGCTTTGGACTTGGCACGGCATGTTCGCGTTCGACTGCGCCGACGGCGACATCGTCGCGAGCACGGCACGGACGAGCGCCACGCCTTCGTCTAGCTGCGCGTCGGTGACGATGAGCGGCGGAGAGAAGCGGATCACTCGCTCGCCAGCGGCCGTGAGGAGCACGCCCGCTTGCTGGAGCTTGCCGAGGACGTCTCTCGCGATCATCCCCTGCCTGAGCACGAGGCCGCGCAAGAGACCGTCTCCGCGCGCGCCTTCGCAGACGAGAGGAAGATCTGCAGCGAGCCGCGTGAGCAATCCGTGCAGCTTTTCGCCGCGGTTTTTGGCTCCCAGCACGAGCTTCTCGTCGTCAATGATCCTGAGCACCGCGAGCGAAGCTGCGCAGGCGAGCGGGTTGCCGCCGAACGTCGAGCCATGCGTTCCGGGCGGGAGAGCGTTTGCGAGCGCCTCGGTCGTGAGCATCGCGCCGATCGGAACGCCGCCACCCAACCCCTTTGCGAGCGCGATCGCGTCCGCGCGCGCACCGCAGCCGTCGTGCCCGAGGAAGCGACCGAGCCGACCGATTCCTGTCTGGACTTCGTCGACGAGCAACAGCGATCCGTTGGCGTCGCAGAGCGCGCGAAGACCCGAGATGAATCCGGCCGGCGCCATGTTCACGCCGCCTTCACCTTGCACTGGCTCGACGATGACCGCGCACACGTCCGCGCCCATCGCTGCCTTCACAGCGTCGAGATCGCCGTATGCGACGTGCGTGACGGGTCCCATCTCGCCGAAGCCCTCGCGATATTTAGGTGTGCCCGTCATCGAGAGAGCGCCCATCGTTCGGCCATGAAACGCGTTGTGAAACGCGATCACGCGTTGCCGTGCTTTGTCGCCGCGCCCGTAGAAGTGGTGACGCGCGAGCTTGATCAGCGCCTCGTTCGCCTCTGCGCCCGAGTTGCAGAAGAACGCGCGGTCGTACCCCGTGCGCCTGCAGAGCTCCTCGGCGAGCTCGATGTTTCGATCATTGTAGAAATAGTTCGAGACGTGGATCTGGCGCTGGGCCTGCTCGGCGATCGCAGCGACCAGTATGGGGTGCGCGTGGCCGACGACGCTGACCGCGACGCCCGCGGCGAAATCGAGGTAGCGCTTGCCGTCGACATCGAACACCTCCACGCCGGAGCCGCGCGCAAACACGATCGGCGCTTGCTTGTAGTTGCCATAGAGGTGTCGCTGGGCGGACTCGATCAGCGTGCTCGACTTGGACATGCCTTGTTTTTAGGACGATGAAGCCCGCGCAGCAAGCAACGCGCGTGCGATCTCGGCGAATCCCTTGCCCATCTTCGAGTCTGCGACGAAGCGCGGGAGCACGCTCAATTTGTCGATCGAGCCCTTGACGTTCGCCACCCCGAAGGTCGTCTGAAACGCCGCAAAACAAGCGCGATCGTTGCCGCTGTCGCCCACGTAAGCGTAGCCGCAAAGGGCGGAGCCGGCGTCCTCCCCCCGCGCGCCGACGAGCCACCCGACCGCGCCGGACGCTTTGTCATGAGTGTCGAACGTCGCGTGGACGTGCACCGACGATCGTGTCGTGCGAGCGCCCGCATCGCAGATCGTCTGCATGATGAGCGCGACACGATCGTCTGGGAGGTGCACGGTCTCGCCCACGTCGAACGTGATGTCGCTCGTGCGCGCGGCGACGTCGTCTGCGAGTCGAACCTCCGGCACGGCTTCGCGCACGCGCTCCACCACGCCTGCGAGGCGCACGCGCCTGTGACGCCGCTCCGCTTCGTCGCAAGTGTCTTGTCTGCGGATCGCCTGCTTTTCACGAGAGATCACGATCGCGCCGTTCTCTGTGACTGCGGCGTCGATGGGCCACTGTCGAGCGATCACCTCGCCCCAGCCCGCGGGTCTCCCCGTCACCGCGACGAGCAAGAGCCCCGCGCGCTTCAGCTCCCAGAGCGCCGAATACGCCTCTTGCGTGAGCGAGCCGTGCGACAGCAGCGTGTCATCGAGATCGAACAACACTCCGCGCAGCGCGGTCGCTTCGTCATGTGTCAACGCCGAGAGCGGTCTCATCGTGCCTCCACGCGAGCGATCACGCTCTTGAGGTAGAGCCCCTCAGGGTGGGCTGCGTTCACGGGGTGATCGGGTCCTTGGTGGCTGCGATCGATCACGATCGCAGAGCGATTCGCCCGCAACGCGCCTACCGCGAGCGCGCGCGTGAGCGACTGCAAGTCCACCGCGGCCGAGCACGAAGACAAGACGAGCAAGCCGCCGAGCTTGGTCGCGCGCGCCGCGAGCTCTGCGACCTTCGTGTAACCGACGAGCGCGTTGTCCCGCGAGCCGCGCGTCGGAGCGAGGCGCGGCGGATCTGCGAGCACGAGATCGAAGCCGCCAGATTCACCGGCTTCCTGCATCGCGGCGCGCGCATCACGCTTCTCGAATTTGATCTTGCCCTCGAGTCCGTTGTGACGTGCGCACTCGGCGCCGACCTCCAACGCGAGCGCGCTCTCGTCCACCGCGACCACCTCTCGCGCTCCGCCGCGCGCCGCGGCCATCGCGAACGGACCGACGTAGCTGTATGCGTCCAGCACGCGCTTGTCCGCAGACAGGTGCTCGACGCGCGTGCGCAGTGGCCGCTGATCAAAATAGAACCCCGTCTTTTGCCCCAAATCCAGCGGGATTTGATAGCGCAGCCCGCGCTCCTTGAAGTTGAGCTCTTTCGTCTCTTGCCCGATGACGACTCCGCTTTGCGCGTCGAAGCCCTCGGTCTTCGCCATCTTCGCGGGCGTGCGATCGACGATCGTCTTGCACTTGCTGACGTCGACGATCGCTTGGAGGATGAGCGCCTCTCTCGCCTTCATACCGAACGTGAGCAACTGCAACGTGGCCACGTCGTCGAACACGTCGACGATCAAGCCGGGCATTCCATCGCCATCCGCGTGCACCAAGCGATAGCCCGTGGTCTCCGGGCCAGGGAGCTTGAGCTCGCGGCGCCACGCCATCGCGCGCGACATCCGCGCGTGAAAAAAGTAGCCGTCGATGCGCGTCGTCTCGTCGCGGACGAGCACGCGCACCGGGATCGCAGACCCCGGCGAATAGAAGCCGCGCCCGAGGAAGTTGCCACGCGGATCGACGACATGGACCTCGTCACCCGCCGTGGCGCCGCCTTCAATCCGCTCGATCGCCTGAGCATAAATCCAGGGGTGCCCGGCCCAAACAGGCTGAACATGACCTGGCTTCAGGCGGACGATCGGCATGAAGTCCGATATAGTCGCGAAGCGGACTCCGTGAAACGACGAAGCCGACTGGTTGTGCTCGTCGCGTTGACCGAAGTTCACAGTTGCCCTCGAAGGACCCACTATTTTGCGAGAACCTGTCCTGGCACCTGCGTTGCTACATCGTAGACTTGACGTGCTTTCAAGGAGGCACGACGCCATGACGATTACGCGGCCCAACAAGTCCCTCCTCTCCATCTCTGTGTTCGCGCTCGTCGCGCTCGGTGCTGGCGCCGCTTCTGCCCAGCAAGCGCAGCCTGGGTGTCCTCCAGGCAGCTGGTTCTGCGCAGACACGCAGGCCCAGCCAGCAGCTCCCGCAGGTCAGCCGGTGGCGCCTCAAGCGCTGCAGCCGTTGCCCTCCGCGCAGCCAGTTCCGGTGGCGCCGACGCAGCCGCCCACCATCGTCTACCAAAACGCTCCTCCGACTGCGCCGCCGGTCGTCGTCTACCAGCCTGCGCCGCCACCGGTCGTGGTCGTGCGCCAGCCCGAGTATCGCGGCTACTATTATCGCCCGTACCAAGCAGGTCCGCCGTATCGCCAGAGCGAGTGGGGTTTGAACCTCCGCTTCGACGGCGCGGTGTTCGGCGCGAACAAGCACGGTGACGGTGGCATGGGCGGCGTTGGCGCGGGCCTGCGCTACAAGCTCAGCCCGTACTTCGGCGTCGAGGCCGGCGCGGACTGGATCGTCGGTCGCGACTACAACTCGATGCGCCGCGCGGAGACCGCGTTCTCGCTCACGGGCATGCTGTTCGTGAACCCCCGCTCGCGCGCGCAGGTCTACTTCCTCGGCGGCGTGAACTACTCTGTCGCGCGAGTCACGGATGATTCGGCGACGTACCTCACGGGCGGCTTCGGCTCGAACAGCAACGATCCGACCTACACGTACAACTACTTCGGCGGGCAGTTCGGCATCGGAATGGAGTTCCGCGTCTCGCGCGTGCTTGCGCTCAACCTCGACATTCGCGGGGTGATCCGCAGCCGCACGGACGACGCCGCCAAGCAGAGCCCCGAGTTCAACGACGGCCATGGCCGCACCACCAACACGTCGGGCGGCGCCGTATTCACGGGCGGAATGACGTTCTACTTCTGAGAGCGCGCTAAACTCCGAGTGTGACTCCGCGCGCGAAGCTCGCAGCTTGTCTCGTGGCAGGCGCGGTCTTCGCGCTCGCGGCTCCGAGCTCCGATCTGTACGCGTGCTTGTGGATCGGGATGGCGATCCTCGCCTTCTCACTGCACATCGATGGCGCACCGCCCACGACTCGTCGCCGGCGATGGTGGGAGGGCGGCCTGCGTGGCGCTGCGTTCGGTACCGCCGCGAACGTCGTCGCGCTCCGCTTCGTGCCCGATGTCATCGCGCGCTTCACTCCGCTGCCCTGGGCGGTCGGTGTCGTCGCTCTCGTGTTGCTCTCGATCGAGCAGAGCGCGCGATGGGTCGCGGTCGGTCTCTTGATGAGTCATCTATCGCGCCGAGGCGTGCCGCGCTGGCTCGCGTTCGGCGCTGCCGTGTTCGCGGGGAGCTTCGTTCCGGTGGTGTTTCCCTGGACCGCAGCAGGCGGCGCGACGCCGTGGCCCGAGCTCGTGCAACTGGCGGAGCTCGTCGGCGAGCGCGGTGTGACACTCGTGATGGCGCTGACGAGCGGCCTTGCTGCCGAGGCGCTCGCACTCGCTCTCGTGCCCAAAGACAGGCGCCGCGCGGGCGTGGTCGCGGTGCTCACGCTCGCCATCCCCGCTGCGTGCTTTGTGTTCGGCGCGCTGCGAATGCGCGACATCGACGCTCGACGCGCGAGCGCCCAACACGTGAAGGTCGGGCTCGTGCAACCAGGCACCGAGGCCCGCGAGCGATGGGACGAAGGCCGCGCGGCTGTCCTGCTCGAGAGGCTCGCCACCTTCACGCGATCGAGCGAGTCGCGCGGCGCAGTGCTCACGATCTGGC
>JANYHY010000234.1 GCA_025362165.1 Myxococcales bacterium
CTTGCCGTGCTCGTTCGTCATCGCGCGGACCTTGCCGAAGCCAGGACCTGCGAGGATGAAGTCGCCGACCTTGAGCGTGCCATCTTGCACGAGCACGCGCGCGACCGGGCCGCGGCCGCGATCCAAGAGCGCCTCGAGCAGCTGCGGGATGCCGTCTCCCGTTTGCGCCGAGACGTTCACGTACATCGTGTCGCCGCCCCACTCTTCGGGCTGCAGTCCGAGCTCGACGAGCTCGCGACGCACGCGCTCTGGCTCTGCGCTCGGCTTGTCGATCTTGTTCACCGCGACGATGATCGGCACCTTCGCTGCTTTGGCGTGATTGACGGCCTCTTTCGTCTGCGGCATGACGCCGTCGTCCGCCGCGACGACCAGCACGACGATGTCCGTGACGCTCGCGCCGCGCGCGCGCATCTGCGTGAACGCTTCGTGGCCAGGCGTGTCCAGGAAGACGACCATGCCGTGCTTGGGCGTCGTCACCTTGTACGCGCCGATGTGCTGCGTGATGCCGCCGGCTTCACCGCTCGCGACGTTGGCCTTGCGGATCTTGTCGAGGAGGCTGGTCTTGCCGTGATCGACGTGACCCATGACGGTGACGACTGGCGGTCGCGTCAGCTGGTCAGGGTCGACGACGACCTCTCCGACGACGCCGGCGGGGATGACTGCGCCTTCTTCACCGCGCGCTTCGGCGATGGATTGCTCCTCGGACATCGCGACGTCTTCGACCTCCCAGCCGAACTCGCTGGCGAGGATCTTCGCGGTGTCCGCGTCGAGCGCGGTGTTGATGTGCACGCCGGTCATGCCCATGCCCAAGAGCTTCATCAAGAGCTCGGTCGCTTTGAGGCTCAATTTGGCGGCCATCGCGGAGAGCGTGATGTTCTCCTCGATGCGAATGACCTTCTTGTGCGCGCTCATCTCCTGAGTGGAGACCGCCGGCTTCGGGCGCGTGATCGGCATTCCGCCGGGGCCGCGACGCATGCCTGCGCCGCCGCGTCCTGGCATCGGGCGACCGCCGCCCATCTGACCTGGACGCATTCCCGGGCGCACGCTGGAGCCTGCGCGCGGATCGAACTGCACGCGACGCGGCATCGCGCCTGTCGCCCCGCCACCGATCGCGGTGCGTGGAGCGCTCGCGGGAGTGGGCATCGGGACACCGGGACGCCCGCCCCAATATTCGACGCCGGTCTTCGGCGCGGTCGAGGGCTTGGGCGCGACTGGGCGATCGGAGTCGCTCGGTGCGGCAGCAAGCTCGGCGGGCGGAGGCGGAGTCACCGGGGTTGGCTCGGGCTCGGGCGGGGCGACCTCGGCGACGGGCGGCGGCGGCTCCGGCTCGACGACGGGCTCGATCACGCGCGTCGAAGGCGCGGGCTGCTTGAGCATGCGCGAGCTTGGCCGCTCGGCGGAGATCGCGGGTGCGGACGCGACGTCCTTGACGCTCACTGGCGCCTCGGGGAGCTTCGCTGCGCTCTTTCGCTCGCGCGGCTTGCTCTTCGGAGCGATAGGCACCGCATGGGAGCCGCCGTTCTGCTCGACGCGGACGACGGATGGAGCGGGCTCGGGAAGTTCCACGTGCGGCACTGACGCTGGCGCAGACGGGATCAGCTCCCGCACGCTCGGCTCTGCCGACGGGCTCTTCGCGACCGCACGACGCTTGACGACACCGAAGCGCACTTTCTCTTCGACCACGTCATGAGTCTTTTGTTTCTCGAGGTGGCGCTTCACGCGCTCGATCGCCTCGGGCTCCACGGAGCTCATGTGATTGCGTACGTCGTGGACGCCGATCGCTTGAAACAGCGCAACCGCCGCCTTGGGGTCGACGTTCAGCTGCTTGGCAGCCTCGTAGACACGCACCTTGCTCATCGCTCCTCCAAGCATTTCGACACATCCTCTTTGGGTGACTGGTCAACCACCCGCACGGAGCTCGCGACACCAACTGCTTGTCGTAGGGCTTCGGCCATTGCCACGTCGATCACCGCACAGACGGCGACCTCATCTCTCGCCAACATCCGACCGAGACTGGCCTTGTTGGTCCACGTACACGCACGTCCTTCTGCGATCGCGCTAGCGATCTCCGTTCGTTTGACGACGCTCGCTGCGTCGTTCGCGATGACGACGGTCGCGTTCGGGTGTTGCAGGAGCGCGGCTAGCGTCTCGTCCGCGCCGACCGTCAGAGTCTTCGCGCGCTTGGCGGCGAGCAGCAGCCCCTCCGCGCGACGCATGTAGGCTGCAGCGATCTCGTTCGCGAGCTGATCGCTCGTCGTCTTGACCGCTGCCTTGAACGAGCGGGCAAGCCCAAATTTACAGGCTTTCGTCACACACTCGGGGACAGCGTGCACGTGCGCGCCACGACCAAACGCACCACCCGCCGCGTCCACCGCGACCTCACCGTTCGGCCCGAGGACGAGACGCACCATGTCGTGGGGCTCGGCGCGTTCGCCGCATCCCACGCAGGTGCGCTCTCTCTTGTTGTGGGTCTCGGTGGACATCATCATTCTCTTACCTAGTGCGCGCGGCTCAGCTCTGCGCCTTCTTGCGCGCGGCCTCTAGTTGCTTCCACTCGTTCTGCAAGAAGTACTGCGCGCCTGCCTTGATGACGCGCGACTTCTTGATGCCGATGCCCGTCTTGATGGCGAGCTTGTCTTCGTCTTCTCGCTGCACGTCCTCTACGGACTTGTAGCCTGCCTCTTCGAGCAACTGCACGGTGCGGTCACCAACGCCTCGCACGAACAAGAGGCGCTCGCGCTCGGTGAGCGGCTCCGTCTTGGTGGTCGCCGCGACGATGCGCTCTTGGCGGAGACGCTCCATCGTGACCTCCGCGTCCTTCTGGAGCTTCTGCGCCGCGCCGACGTCGCCGACGCCCGGGATCGACGCGAGCTCTTCCTCACTCGCCTCTGCGAGCTCCTCGATCGCGCGGAAGCCCATGCGATACATGCTGCGCGCGATCTGCTCGGTGATGCCCTCGATGTGTTGGAGCGCGGTCACCGACTCGTCCTCGATCTGGCGAAATTTGCTCTCGCTGATGATGTCGAGCTTCCAACCCGTGAGCTGCGCGGCGAGGCGCACGTTCTGTCCCTTGCGGCCGATCGCGAGCGAGAGCTTCTCGTCCGGGACGACCAGTTCCATGCGGTGATCAGCCTCGTCCACGATCACCTTGTTGACCTCGGCCGGCTGGATGGCGGCGCACACGAAGCGCGCCGGATCCTTGTCGAACGGGACGATGTCGATCTTCTCGCCGCGAAGCTCTTGAACGACGGCCTGCACGCGCGAGCCCTTCATGCCGACGCACGCGCCCACCGGATCGACGTCCGCGTCTCGACTAGAGACCGCGATTTTGCTGCGAGCGCCTGCTTCACGCGCGCATGCGACGATTCGGACGATGCCTTCGTAGATCTCCGGCACCTCTGCCTCGAACAATTTCTCGACGAGCTTCGCGTCCGAGCGCGACAAGATCACCTGAGGACCGCGCGCCTCGCGATCGATGTCCTTCACGTAAGCAACCACGCGATCGCCTGGGCGGTGTGACTCGCGCGGCGTCTGCTCGCGGAACGGCAAGATGCCTTCGGTGCGGCCGAGATCGACGATCAGGTTCTGGCCCTTCTCGAAGCGACGAACGACGCCCTTGATGAGCTCGCCCTTCTTGTCTTTGAACTCGTTGAAGATGAGATCGCGCTCTTCGTCGCGCACGCGTTGGATGAGCACTTGCTTCGCGGTCTGCGCGGCGATGCGGCTGAACGCGCCGAGCGCCTGCTTGATGCGGAGCAGATCATTCAAGCCGTCCAGGTACGTTCGCGCCCGCGCGGGCTCCATACCCTCTGCGATGAGCTTCTTGAGCGCCGCTGCGCTCTGGGCCGGGTGCCAGTAGATCGCGAACCCGAGCTCTTCGCCGAGCTCAGCCTCGAGGCCCGCTTTTTGGGCGTCTTCGAGGGCGATTTCGCGATCCTCGTCCGACGGATCGTCGACGACGGTGAGGTACTGGAAGAGATCGACCGAGCCGGTGTCTTCGTTGAAGCGAGCCTCGAGCTCACGCGCCGGTCCGAACACGCTCTGCGCTGCCTTGAGGATAGCCTCCTCCACCGTCTTCACGAGTCGCGACTTTTCGATGCCCTTGTCCTTGGCGACCATGTCGATCGCCGTGAGCAAGTTCACCTCGGTGGATTGTTGTTGCTGCTGCGTGGCCATTATTTCTTCCTCTCCCCCTTCGGGGACTTTCCGGGATCGTGGTTTTTGCCGCCCGGCTTGGGCGCAGGACCGAACTCGAAAACTAGGTGCGCGGACTCGATGTTGGAGAAGGTGACTTCGTGGGGGCGACCGTCGTCGATCGTGATCGTTTCGCCCGTCGCACGGATCGCACCGCGCAGGACCTTTTGGCCGTCGACCGGAGCGATGACGCGCAGCTTGGCCTTTTGGCCTGCAAATCGCGCGAAATCGCGGACCGACTTCAACGGACGTTCAACACCAGGAGAACCGACCTCGAGCGTGTAGCTGTGAGCGATGAGATCCGCGACGTCTAGCGCCGGCGACAGATCGCGAGAGACGTGCGCGCAGGTCTCTAGGTTGACCGCCGCGTCCTTGACCGTGGCGGAGGCGTCCGCGCTGCCGAGCTTCTCCACGGAGAGCCGCAAGATCCAGCCACCGCCTTCCGTCTTCAGCTCGACATCCACCACCTCGGCACCATGCGCACGCACGACCGGCTCGATGACGGCGAGGAGCGCCGCTCGATCGAAAGTGCTGGAGGTTTTGGCTGCTTGGTTCATAGGGTGTTTGGAGCAAAAGCAAAAAAAAGACGCGGTCCCCGGGGCGGGGCCGCGTCGTCCTTCTCACCTACCGGGCGCAAGACCATAGCGCCGTAGGGGGGACCAATGCAAGGACCGATTGATTGATCTCCATCTATCGCGTTTGGACGGCTGACCCCGATTGGCAACTAGCGCCCGTAGAGCTCTCAGCGGCAGAGCGCGACCGGGCAGCACGATTGGTGCGGGATCGCGACCGCGAGGCCTTCATCGCGTCGCACAAGGCGCTGCGAACAGTGGTGGGCGACGCGGAGTTCGCGGTTGGCCCGCACGGCAAGCCCGC
>JANYHY010000238.1 GCA_025362165.1 Myxococcales bacterium
CCAGGAAGCCGCCGACGCCATCGCGTTCTCGTCCGCCTCGATTCACGCGCACGGAATGAACATCATCGCGTTCATCAACATCGTGATGAGCATTCTGGTGGCCATCTACCTGTTGGCCGCCATCATCTACAATCTCACGGACTTCCTCCTAGTCGTCATTGGCCGTGACGACGACCACTGCAACTTCGCCCAGAAGCTTCCGCGCTTCGGCTTGCCTCCCTGGTACAACGCGAACAGCTGCGATGTGCGTGACAAGATCAAGGACATCGTCTTGATCGTCCTTGCTCTGTTTGGTGAGGAGGCAACTCTCAACCAGGTGGGGAAGAAGTGGTTCTGTAGGGTATCCCCCATTCTGCAGGCCATCCACGACCCCCTCGCCGACGACTTGGGCAGCTGCCCCAAGGCCAAGCCAGGTCACCTCATCAGCAAGTACGAGCAGAACGTCCTCGGCCCCGTCAACTACTGGGGCGCGAAGCTGCAAACCGAGGTCGCCAAGCTTGCGCCGATCGTCGGCGCGGTGATGGGAACCTACGTGGCCTACGAAGGCTACAAGGACCACACCGACAGCAACGCACAACACAAATACGGCACGGCGATCAGTCCGTCGATGATGCCGACGAGCGCGGCGGATGGCTACAGGCTCTCCGAAGCACAGCGCAGCATCGACTGGCTCAAGCCCAACGGCGACCCCCGCATTGGTTTGCCCGTCGGCGAGATGCGCATGGGATACCTGTGCTATCGCGACGCGAAGTTTGCTCCCGCGTGGATACTCAGCAGAGTGCCATGGCTAACGAGCATCCCAATCGTCGGCAATTTCGTCAACTGGATCGTCAACAAGATCGCCCAGAGCATTGAGAGTTGGTACTGCGCCAACGACTCTGTCGGAGTTCCGCTATTCAAACAGGGGTCAGACCTACTCTGGAATTTGGGCTGGGCGATTCTGATCTTCGGCAATCCTTACTTCAAGCTCAAGGAGCGGCCGCCGCCCTACGCGTTCGACTTCAAGAGCAACCCGTTCTGGAACAACGAAAAGACCGGCGGACCCAAGGTCATGGTCGAGTACGCTCAGAACGGCAATGACTGGATGCAGGTCTGGGGCGTCGTGTTGCCCTTCAACCGCAAAGAGCTCAACAACTCCGAGCACCGCGTCGGGTTCACTCAGGGCAAAGGCGGCGGCAAAGCCGTCAGCTACCAAGAGAGCCAGAACTCGCGTGACCTCTACACAGAAGGCAAGAACGTCTACTACGCGGCCGCCGAGTTCTACTTGAACAAGGACTGCACGTGGACCCACATCGACTGCAACAGCAGCGAGTCGGAAAACCTCAACAACGCGACCTTCTCGATGAAGTGGCGCTCGAGGCTCCGCCGGGTTCACAGTCCGGCTTGGGGCGGGGCGATGCTCGACTGGCTGCGCCTCAGCTGGACGACCAACGCGAAGCTGCTGCAGATCATGGACTTCATCCACAACTACCTCCTCGATGATCCGCAGGCGAAATACACGACTGCCTTCAAGGCGCTCAAAGACGGCGAGAAGCACCAGGCGAAGGCCTACCTAGACGACAAGTCGCTCGTTCCCGACGTCTTCCACTGATCGAACCCTGAGGATGACGACCACCATGCCGAGAGCCAAGACCTTTCTCCCTCAAGCCGCGGACAACCGCGGCGCGATCATGGTGATCGGCATCTTCATGGCCTGCGCGATGATCGGGCTGATGTGGTACATGATCGGCCTCGGAGACGCGCTCGTTTGGCGTGACCGCTCGCAAGAGGCGGCGGACTCGATGGCCTTCTCTTCTGCCGCGATTCACGCGCACGGGATGAACATCATCGCGTTCCTCAATATCGTGATGAGCATCCTCGTCGCGATCTACATGCTCGCAGCGATCGTCTACAACCTGACGGATTTCTTGCTGTGCATCACGGGTCGAAACGACGACAGCTCTTGGTACACGCTAGGGGACAATAGCTGCGACATCCGCGATCAGATCAAGGACATCATCGAGGCGATCCTCGCGATCTTCACGGGTGGCGCGACTGCGGAGGACATCTCCAACTCCGAGTTCTGCGACGCTGCAGCGGTCCTTCAACCGGTCCACGATTTTCTCGCGGACGATCTCGGCAGTGACGCGAGTTCCAACCCGTCACACATGATCAAGAGGTATGAGGACAACGTACTTGGGCCCGTGAACTATTGGGCCGCTTGGCTGCAGACGAAGATCGCGAACCTGACTCCGTGGGTAGGCGCGGCGATGTCCTCTTATGTCGGTTACGAATACACGGATCGGACCGACTCCGACTTCTTCAAGTTCCACCGATTCGGCACTGCCCTCTCGCCCGGAATGATGAGCGCCTCGGACGTGGACGGGTACAAGATCTCCGAAGCCCAGCGCAGCATCGATTGGCTGAAGCCCTCGAGCGGCGACCCCCGTATGGGCCTCCCGGTGGGCGAGATGCGGATGGGTTGGCTCTGCTATCGGAATGGCAAGTATCTATTCTCGTGGATTGGCAACTCGCTGAGCGGCATCCCGTTCATCTCGATGATCTTCAAGTGGTTGGGTGGACAAATAGCTTCGGCCGTCGAGGGTTGGTATTGCACCAATGACTCGCACGGGTTCCTTCGGAGCGTGACCAACTCACCAAGCCTCCTCTATTGGGCGAACTGGCTCTGGGACTTGGAGCAGCGAGATCCGCCCTATTCGTTCAACTACAAAGGCAACCCCTTCTGGAACGACCCCAAGACGGGCGGACCGAAGGTCATGGTCGAGTTCGCGCAGAACGGCAACGATTGGATGCAGACCTTCGGCATCGTCATTCCGCTCAATCGCAACGAGGACAACAACTCCGAGCACCGCGTCGGTTTCACGCAGGGCAAGGGTAGCGGCAACGCCATCTCCTACACCGAGAGCCAGAACTCACGTGATTGGTATACCGAGGGCAAGAACGCCTACTACTCCACCGCCGAGTTCTACTTGAACAAGGACTGCGCCTGGGCAGACTTCAAGTGCAACGATGACAGCGAGCAGCTCTACAACGCCACCTTCTCGATGAAGTGGCGCTCACGCCTCCGCCGCGTGCACAGCCCTGCTTGGGGCGACGAGATGCTCAAATGGATTCAGAAGAAGACTGGCATCCCGACTGGAATCCTCAACAACGCGAGGATCCTGAAGGCGATGGACTTCATCCACGACTACTTGTTGGACGACCCGCAAGCCAAGTACACGACCGCATACAAGGCGCTGCAAGACGGCAACAAGCACAAAGCCAAGAGCTACCTCGAGGCTGCTTCTCTGGTGACTGATGCGCTTCACTAAATCGCCCCAATTGATCGTGCTCGCTTTGGCCCTCGTGGCCGGGACCGTTCAAGCGGATCCCAGGCCCCCGTTCGTCGACAAGACAGTCCGCTTCCCGATGAAGTCCACCGACTTTCGTCCGATCTTGGACAAGTCAATTGCCTACTATCAAAGAGGCGCAGCAGAGGCGGCGCGTCAGGGCAAGCACGTTCCGTCGGGTTGGGAAGACGCGATGCGCTTCGCGGCGAGCGTCGCCATGGAAGATGGCATCGTCACTCAATCAGAGTTCGAACGAGTGCTTCGTCCTCCTCGGTTCTAGAGGAAATTGGGGCCGAGCTTCAGCCAAGCTTGATGACGTCTTGGATGAGCTTGCCCATGGGTGATTGGAGAGCACGCTCCAACTTGGGGCTCTTGGGGCGCGCGAGGATCATGTGGATCTTCTGCACGCCGTCTGCGATGCGGCGGGGCATGGCGATGTCGTCGATGATGCCTTGGAGGAAGTCTGCGGTGGCGTGACTGACATCGCGCACGCCCGACGTGGCCTCCAGCAGGGGCTCGCGTAGTAAGGCAGTGAGCAGAACGATGTCGTCCAGCGGCTTGCCGCGCTCGCGTGTCAGGCGGTCCACCGCGCCGAGCCTTGACCAGAACGCGGAGCCCGTGGACTGACCATCGTCGAGGAACGCGGCGAGCTCGGGCATCAATACGGCGAGCCCTCCAGACTCCCAAAGGAGCCAAATCGACCGGTGCGAGGCCGCGCCGCGCATGAGCCGAAGGATCTCCTCGAAGACGCGGGGCCGCGCGGCCTTGGCGAGATCTTCACGGTGCGCCACCATCGCGTCGTACACGTCGGGCTGGATGCCGAGGTCCAGGCGCGCCGCGAACTTGATCGCGCGGAGGATGCGAACGGGGTCTTCACGGAAGCGCACGGAGGGTTCGCCGATGGTCGCCAACGTGCGACGCGCGACATCTTCCATACCGCCGCACCAGTCGAGGACCTGACCGCGGTCGAGGTCGTAAAAGAGCGCGTTGATCGTGAAGTCCCTACGAATGGCGTCTTCTGGAGCATCACCGAAGACGTTGTCGCTTCGGATGAGGATGTCCTCGTCGATCGCCTCG
>JANYHY010000293.1 GCA_025362165.1 Myxococcales bacterium
GGTGTCTACGCGAAACAGAGATGCGAACATAGACGCGCGAAGTTGTCCATCCCATCAAAGGGGAACTGCCTAGAGTTCAATCATCAATCCGTCCGTGGGCGTGCATTTGCCGAGGAGCGCGATCAGAGGCTTCTTCTCTTCTTCTGTCCAGCCGATGTCGGCATGCTTCATGATTGCGACGAGCTCGGTTGTCTCTTCGGGGGACACGAGGCTCGGCCCTTGGTCTCCGTGCATCCACTCGGGTAGGCCGTGATCGTGGCTGAAAATAGCCTTGAGAGCGTCACTCTTGGATCGGCTCGGCGCGTCTCCAACGTCGATCGATTCGAGGGACTTCTGCTCGATCGCCGCAGTCAGGAAATTGCTCGCTTGAGCGAACGTCGTCTCGACCGCGCCGAAGATTCTATACTTTCGCCTTCGGACGATCTCGACGCCATCGAGCGCGCTCGATCGGAAGAAGGGCCGCAACGGAGACCTGCTGCGATCCTTGCGTGCCTCGTGGAACGCCGCGAGCACGGTCTCCACGAAGGGCCACGGCACGCGCGAGACGAGGACGATGTCGCTCATTTCTTCTCTGCTTTGGCTGCTTTGAATCGCGCCCTCAATTTCGCTCCATATCCCGCTTTGTTCTCTTGTCTCGTGCGCGAGATCGCGAGCGCGTCCGCGGGGACGTCTTGAGTGACCGTGGTGCCTGTCGCGACATAAGCGCCCGCACCAATCGTGACGGGTGCGACCAATTGAGAGTCACTGCCGATGAACGCGTCGGCCTCGATGGTGGTCGTGTGCTTCTGCACTCCGTCATAGTTGCAGAAGATGGTACCTGCGCCGACGTTCGCTCGCTCACCGATCACACCGTCTCCGAGATAGGCCAGGTGGTTCGCCTTCGCTCCAGCGGCCATCTTGGTCTTCTTGGTCTCGACGAAGTTGCCCACGTGCGCGTCCGGTCCGATGTCGCTCTCCGGTCGCAAGTGCGAAAACGGGCCAATTTGAGCCCTCGCGCGCACCACGCTCTTCTCCAGCACAGAGTAGGGTTTCAGCGTCACGCCGTCCTCTACGACCACGTCAGTGAGTACACAACCGATGTCCACCCGCACACCCGCGCCGACCTTGGTCGTGCCGCGCAACACCGCGCCTTGATCAATGACAGAGTCCGCGCCGATCTCGACGCCATCCTCGATGCGCGCCCCCGCTCGGATCGTGACTCCATTGCGTCGATGTGCGTCTGCGATGCGATTGAGCAATACGCCCTCCGCCTCTGCGAACTGCACACGATCGTTGATGCCGGCGAGCACTGACGCGCGCGAGTCCACTGCGAAGAAATGCGTCCCACTCTTTGCAGCATGAGAGACGATGTCTGTCAGATAGAGCTCGCCTTGTGCATTGTTGGGTTGGAGCTTGGCGAGCGCCTCTTTCATGAAAGCGACTGACGTGCAAAAGATGCCAGGGTTGATCTCACGGATGGCGCGCTCCGCGTCAGTTCGGAGGTCCTTGTGCTCGCGGATCTCGATCACCTCTTTGGCCGCGTCACGAACGATGCGCCCGTAGCCGGTAGCGTCTTGAACGACGCAGGTCGCGAGCGCGTTGTCCTGGACGGCGAGCACCTTGGCGACGTCTGCGGCCTCGAGCAGCGGCACGTCTCCATAGAACACGAGCACGCGACCGTCGTGGTCGATCACGTCCACTCCGTGACGCGCGGCGTCTCCTGTCCCGTTCTGCGTCTCTTGCACCACCGCGCGCACGTGATGATTGGCGAACGCGGTCTCGAGGTAGCGCGTGACGAGATCGCGCCCGTGTCCAACCACCACGACCACTTCCGTGCATCCTGCATCGATCGCCGCGCGTACGGGAAAATAGACCAGCGGGCGCCCTGCGAGCGGGTGCATCACCTTCGGCAGCGCGCTCTTCATGCGCGTGCCTTGCCCTGCGGCGAGAATGACAGCGGTCGTCTTGGACATGAGCCACGAGTATCACGATGACGCGAGTTTTCGTGGTCGTGACTTTGGCAGAGCGGTATCTTGGGAGGATGCGCCGTCTCTCCCTCCTTCACGGCAGCTTGGCCGCCGTCACGCTGACGCTCGCCGCTTGCTCGAGCGACTTCGACACGACGCATATCCCTCCGGTGCGCGGCAGCATCGGTGAGGAGGTCTATGGCATCTTCTGCGATCGCGTCTCTGCACAGTCGCTGCGCGAAGACCTCAATGGTGCGAGCTTCCACGCGGTCTGTCACAAGGTGGGCGGCAACTATGCGGACGCGGTAGACGAGACGCGACTGCCACCTCTGACGGCGGACGCGGTAGACGTGAATGGAAAGCCCGTCTCTGTAGACAAGCAGAAGTCCGATCGGGAGCACGCATTGGCGCGCGTCAAAGCGCTCATTCGTCGCCGACAAGATCTCATTGGCGCGATTGACGCGACGTTCCCCGACAGAGTGGTGCCCATCAAGGATCTCACCAATCCCGATCCGACCAAGAGCTGCAACGCGCCAGCCGCGAGCGGGGAGGGCAAGCTGGGCAAGCAGATGGCGGACATGATGAGCCGCTTCATGGCGCTATATGCTGACGGCACTATCCCTCAATCGACCGAGTCACTCGGCGAGTTGATGAATGCGATACAGGGTTCTCCAGACGCGCAGGCCGCGCTCGCGCGCTTCGGCTCGCGACAGGGGTATCGCCCGGTGGACGTCGCGTTCGGCGCGGTGAGGCCGATGATGTCGTATCCGCGCCTCCGGGACATGGCGAACGCCACGCTCCGCGTCGTCTCGGCGGACTCGAATCCCTACAATCCGAACCCCAAGCTGGACTCCAAAGGGCAGCGCATCCCGGAGCCGGGCCAAGCTTATCCGCAGTTCACGCAAGCGCTCGCGGTGCTCCAACAAGAGATGCGCTCCAAGACGGCGAGCGCGCCTCCGACGCCATTGATCGTCAATTACGATCCCACCACCGCGCGCGACGTGCTGTCGAGACCTCGCGACAACCTCGAAGCCTTGCAGCAAGTCCTCTACGCACAAGACCCAGTGTTCGGCGGCGGCACTTCTCGCTATATCGCATTGCGG
>JANYHY010000332.1 GCA_025362165.1 Myxococcales bacterium
CAAACAAGGACAGCCGGACTACTTGGTCGTCGACGGCCAAGCGGTCTACTTCATCGACTACGGCTCCGGCATCGCGGCCGGGCGATTGATGCGCATCGACAAGACCACCAAGGCGGTGACCTCTCTGATGATGGGGCTGGACACGCCGTCGGGCCTCGCGATCGACGACACGGATGTGTGGGTGACCGCCTCGCTCGCGCTCACCCCAAACGGGCCAGTTCAGGGCGTGTTGCTGCGCGTGCCCAAGACGGGCATGGGCTTGGGACAAGTCGTGCTGCAAGGTCTTGTCGATGCGCATCAATCGCCCGGCCGCGATGCCGGAGCCGTAGTCGATGAAGTAGACCGCTTGGCCGTCGACGACCAAGTAGTCCGGCTGTCCTTGTTTGTCGGCGAGCGCCGTGATCACGCTGATGCCGCGCGGTCCAGAGAAGATCGTCGGGCCCGCCGCGAAGAAGATGCTCGAAGCGTCCACGGCGATCGCTGTAATCACATTAGGCTCGTTCGCGATCTCGCTCGCGTTGCCTTGTTCGCGCGTCCATAGCTGGCCATCCGTAGTGCCCCAGAACACATGCGTCCCGTCGATCGCGAGCGCGGTGGCCCCTGCGTGGTCGGTCGCGAGCGCTTGGTCCGTGCACGAGCCGCTGTCGCGTCCAGAGTCCAGCGTCGCGATGTCGCGAATCGTGCCGAGCTCGGTGCGCCCGTCGCCGCACGACAGCGCAGCGAGGGCAACAAGGAGCGACAGCCTCCTCATTTCTTCGCTGCCAATTGTCGCAGCACGAACTGCAGAATGCCGCCGTGTCGATAATACGAGAACTCGTTCGGCGTATCGATTCTGACCAACGCGGTGAACGTCTTATCGCCGGCTTTGACGACGACAGTTTGCCCGACTTCCCCTTTGTCGACGATCGCCGCCAAACCGACGATCTCGAAATGCTCATTGCCAGTTAGTCCGAGCGACTGAGTGTTTTGCTCTGCCGTAAACTGTAATGGCAAGATGCCCATACCGACCAAGTTGGAGCGGTGGATGCGCTCGTAGCTCTCTGCGATCACAGCGCGCACGCCGAGCAGTCGCGGCCCCTTCGCGGCCCAGTCGCGCGACGAGCCAGAGCCGTACTCTTTGCCCGCGAGGATGACGAGAGAGGTGTCGTCCTTCTTGTAGCGCTCGGATGCCTCGAAGATGCTGACGACCTCGCCCGTCGGCAAGTGCTTGGTGACGCCGCCCTCCGTGCCTGGTGCGAGCAGGTTCTTCAATCGGATGTTGGCGAAGGTGCCGCGCAACATCACCTCGTGGTTGCCGCGCCGCGCGCCGTACGAATTGAAATCGACCTTCTGCACCGAGTGATCGTTGAGGTACGCGCCGGCCGGGCCCTTGGCTTTGATGTCTCCCGCGGGAGAGATGTGGTCATGGTGATGCTGTCTCCGAGGATCGCCAGCACGCGCGCGGCTACGATGTCGTGCACAGGGCCAGGCTCCTTGGTCATGCCCTCGAAGTACGGCGGGTGGCGGACGTACGTGCTCGCCTCGTCCCATGCGTAGCGGTCGCCCGCGGGCACGTCGAGCTTCTGCCAGCGCTCGTCGCCCTTGAAGACGTCCGCGTAGACCTTCTTGAAGCTCTCCGCGGTGAGACACGCGAGCACGGTGTCCGCTACTTGCTTGTTGGTAGGCCAGATGTCTTTGAGGAATACGTCTTTTCCGTCTTTGCCTGTGCCGATTGGGTCTTTCTGCAAATCGATGTTCACAGTGCCGGCGAGCGCATAAGCCACTACGAGCGGCGGCGATGCGAGGTAGTTGGCACGCACCTCGGGGTGCACGCGGCCCTCGAAATTGCGGTTGCCAGAGAGAACGCTGGCGACGGCGAGGCCGCCCGCCTCGATGGCTTTGGATACTTGACTCGGCAATGGTCCGCTATTGCCGATGCAGGTCGTGCAGCCATAACCAACTACGTTGAACTTCAATTGATCGAGGAAGACCGCCAATCCAGCCTTGTTCAAATACTCCGTGACGACCTGTGAGCCAGGGCCCAGCGAGGGCTTGACCCATGGCTTGGTGGAGAGTCCCTTCTCGACTGCGTTCTTCGCCAGGAGGCCCGCGGCGACGAGGACGCTCGGGTTGCTGGTGTTGGTGCAGCTCGTGATGGCCGCGATCACGACAGCGCCGTGATCGAGGACCGATCCGTCGTCCATCTTGGTCGCGTTGCTGGTCGCGCCGCCGGCGGGGCGGTTGAGCATCGAGTCGAGCGACCCGTAGAAGCTCTGCTTCACCTCTGAGAGGAGCACGCGGTCTTGCGGCCGCTTTGGACCGGCCATGCTCGGTTGAACCGTTGACAGATCAAGCGATATCGTATCGGAAAAAATGGGCTCGTTCTTCGGATCGAACCAGAAGCCTTGTGCCTTGGCGTACGCCTCCACGAGCGCGACGGACGAGTCCGGGCGGCCGCTGAATTTGAGGTACTTGATGGTCTCGTCGTCGATCGGGAAGATGCCGCACGTCGCGCCGTACTCGGGCGCCATGTTCGCGATCGTCGCGCGGTCTGCGAGCGAGAGGTTGCTCACACCCTCGCCGTAGAACTCGACGAACTTTCCGACGACGCCCTTCTTGCGGAGCATCTGCGTCACGGTGAGCACGAGATCCGTCGCGGTCGCGCCCTCTGCCAACTTGCCAGTCAGCTTCATGCCGACGACTTGCGGAAGCAGCATGCTGACGGGCTGGCCGAGCATCGCCGCTTCGGCCTCGATTCCGCCGCAGCCCCAGCCCAATACGCCGAGGCCGTTGACCATCGTGGTGTGCGAATCAGTGCCTACGAGCGTGTCCGGATAAGCGGTTTGCGTATCCTCATTAACGAAGACGACGCGCGCGAGATATTCGAGATTCACCTGGTGCACGATGCCCGTGTCCGGTGGCACTACTTTGAAGTTCTTGAACGCCGTCTGACCCCATCGCAAGAACTGATAACGCTCTTTGTTGCGTTGGAACTCGAGCAGCGCGTTCACGCCCATCGCCTTGTCCGTGCCGAACTCGTCCACTTGCACGGAGTGATCGATGACCAACTCCACGGGCTGTAGTGGGTTGACGCTTTGGGCGTCGCCGCCGAGCTTGACGACGGCCTCTCGCATCGCGGCGAGATCGACGACCGCGGGCACGCCGGTGAAGTCCTGCAACAGCACGCGGCTCGGAGTGAACGCGATCTCCTTGGTGGGCTCTGCTTTGGCCTCCCATTTCGCGACGGCCTCGATGTCCGCGGCGCGCACGACGCTCCCGTCCTCGGTGCGCAGCAGGTTCTCGAGCAGGATCTTCATCGAGTAAGGCAGCTTCGCGATGCTCGGGAACTTCTTCTCGAGCGCCGAGAGCTTGAAGATGGTGAGAGTCTTGCCGCCCGCGGTGAGCGTGGTCTTCGTGCCGAAGGAGTTGGTCGTCATGGCACACTGGATCTAGTGGCAAGCGGCCAAAATGGCGAGCGGCGCGGTGTGAAGGCTGTCTAGAGATTCCGCACAGAAATTGACGGCGTTGACTTCGACGAGCCCAAGGCTGGCGCGGATCAACACCCACACGTCGGCCCAAGGTCGGTTTGCTGTTGATCTCGTGGACTGATGAGAGGATGGTGCCGAGCTTGTTTTTTTTGATCGCGACAAGGGCTCAATGATCCACAGCACTCCACACCTGCTCCCGAGCGACTCTCTCCCTCGATTTCCCATGGATGACGACTCGCTGCCGAGCTTCGGCGGCGATTCGCGAGAGGACGACGACATGGCGCAAACGCTCGAGGTGCGCCCGCGTCAGATCACATCGCCGGACGTCCTGTGCGAGATTGGCGTGCGCGCGAGCGAGGTCTCTTCGCGCCCAGTCTGGAACATTCGCGAGGCTTTTCCACGGCGCCTGCAAATGACGACCGTGAGCATTCGCGAACGCCACCCCACGCTGGTCCGTCTCCTCGCGCCGGTGCTCGCGTCGGTCTTGGCCTTCACGCTGACGCTCGCGATCGCATTTTTGTGTCGCGGCTCACTGGCTTCCACAATTGGCGTGATGATCCGCTGAGGCTGCGATCGGCGCAAAACGGGCGCAAATTCGCTTTTCCAGCCCAGCGCCGTCGGTCATGCTGCGCGGATGCAACGCCCGCTCTATGTCAAGACCGGCTCCGGCGACAGCTTCGACACCGCGATCACGCTCGAGCGCCCGAGCGTGTCGCAGCACGTGGCCGTGCGAATCGTTCGCAAGGAAACTCGCGGCCCGCAGCCAATGCCGTTGGTGAAGAGAGCGAACGGCACAGAGGACATCGACGTCTGCGAAGTGCTCGAGGAGATCGAACTGCACCCGGACAATCGCGAGCCGCTCGTCTGCGTCAACGCGACGCAGGAGCTCAGCCCCGACGATTTGCTGGACGTGAGAAACGCGCCGATCGTGGACGAGGACGTCGACGCGTTCGTACATCGCCACGACTACCCGAGCGTGCGGCCGTTCTCGATCGACACGAGCGAGCTACAGGTCGAGCGCGAGCGGATCACGCTGTTGTCCTTCGAGGAGGTCACTCGACGCAAGCGCCGTGGTGGGCTGTTCGTCGGGGCGGCCGTGGGGTTTGGCTTCGCCGTGATGTTGATCGCCGGCCTCACGCAGGCCGTGCCGATGTCCGGCAGTCAGCGCCTCGAGCCGACGACGCCGCTGCTGGCGCGCGGCCACAGCAACGATCTGCAGTGGACACACGCTCACCGCAAGTCGCACGTGAACCCTCAAAACGACGTGAAGGTGCACGACGTGAAGGTGTCCGCGGTCGTCAACGCGCCTACCTTCTCGATCGACGCGCTCCCCAAGTCCAAGCGGCGCTGAATTCTCGCGTCATCGATTGCGGCCAGGAGAGCTTGTGGCTACGGTGCGCGCCGAAATGCGTATCTCCGTTTGCCTCCTCGGGATTGGGCTTTTTGCTTGTTCCAACACCAAGACGGCCACCAAGACGGACGCGCCAACCGGCGTGACGTCTGCGTCTGTAGCGACGACCGCGAGCGCCGCGCCGAGCGACGATGCGGGAGGCTTGGCAGTCGTCGACGCAGGGCCTGATGCCGCGTTGCCGCCGCTGGCTGGCGCGAACGTGCTCGCCCAGACGCTCGAGATCTATCGCGTCGCGGCTTGCGGCGGAGCGGCTTCGACGGCGGGCGTCGACCCTGCGCCAAGCCCTGCGCCGTCTGCGTTCGACGCGGCGATGGTAGACGAGCACTGCAAGGCGCTCGCGCAACTGTATGTAGACTACAAGAAGAACTGGATGGACGTCGCGATGCCGTTCATCGCCAAGCTCGTCCCGCCGAACTCTCCAAAGGCGGTCGTCTATCCGTTCGGTGGCGGCGATCTCATGGGCGCGATCGCGACCTACCCGGACGCGACCGAGTACACGACGATCTCCCTAGAAATAGCCGCAGACGTGCGCAAGATCGACAGCGCGCCCAAGACCGCATTGAAGAGCGAGCTCGGCAGATACAACACTGTCCTCGGCAAGTACTTCGACAAGGCGCACTCGCGCACGGACAACCTCGACATCGGCACCAAGAGCGTGCTGCCCGGTGAGGTGGTGTTCGATCTCGTGGCGCTCGTGCTTCATGGCTACGAGCCGCTCGCCGTCCGATACTTCACGTTCGACGCAGACGGGCTCCCCAAGTACGTCACGGACGAGCAGATCGCAAAAGCCGACCAGGCCGTGAAGGACAAGAAGAAGCGCAGCGACGAGGTCGACAACGAGCTGTTCAAGAACATGGAGATCATCTTCCGCAAGAAAGGCGATCTCGGGGCGCCGATCAAGACCGCGCGCCACGTCGCGATGAACCTCGACGACACGCACATGAAGGCCGATC